>JAGCWQ010000057.1 GCA_017961765.1 Paludibacteraceae bacterium
TCATCCTGAGCCAGGATCAAACTCTCCGGTGTATGAATTGTTCTTTCTTGTCTCTTTCAGGATGTCCGTTCTTTACCTTCTTTCTTAAGATTGACGGTCGCTTGTTATGCTTTTCCTGTCTCTTTCCTTTTCGTCTATCGCCAATTCCTCAAAGATCTCTCTTTTCGTACCTCCCTCGTAGCCTCCGCCACTTGGTGCCCTTCCTTCTCGAAAGCGGGTGCAAAGGTAGGGGTTTCACTCATTCCCTCCAAATGTTTTCAGCTCTTTTTTCGAAGAATTTTTGATTTCGGCTGATTTTGAACGGGATACGGTGGAAGGTCCGTTTGAGGTTCTTGGCGCCGGCTTTGTTGCCGTGGGCTCGCGGCCACGGCTGGAAGGTGGCGCCGCTACGCGGCTGGGGAGTCCCGGGTACGACGAACCGCACCAAAGGCACAATACATGGATAGCCCAGCCTCGTAACAGAGTTTCCTCAATGCTGGTAGGCGCAGAACGAGCCGTTTCGGAGACACGACAAATAACCAGCCCCGCATTTCAATGTGGGGGACATGAGAAAAAGCATCCAATCCAATCGTATGCAACGAGCCGTGTCGGAGACACGACACACAATTAGCCCCGCATTTCAATGTGGGGAAAAAAGATCGGTTCGGATTTCTGTTTATTATAATAGAGGAATTTTAGGCATAAAATAGAATTGGATAATTAGAAAGTTCGTTTTATCTTTGCATTGGCATAATATTTGCTAATAGACAAGTGGATTTTTCGAGAATCGCAGCGCGATATTTTTGAAGTAAAGATAATACATTGAGAATTAAAGTAGAATAGAAAAAAGAACCAATGTTGAAAGCCAACAATGTGCAAAGGCACTTCCTTACATCGCCACGCCTACGAGAATCCTTTTTTTTAGTAACTCATGTAAAAAAAATAACTATTCGATATGAAGTCATACGTTTCGTCATTTATTTATATTATTCTCATCGCTCTGATGCCAATCAAAGTGTATGCAGCTGATGAGATTGTTACCACCAACACAGCCCTCCTCGACACTGCATTTAACGGAAACTTTATTTGGGTAGGAAACACCAACACAAATCCCAAAAAATTCGCAGACGTTGTGGCAGACGAAAACAAGGACAAAGCAATGGAGTTGGTAAATATCGTCAACAAACCTGACAATGGTTCTTACAGAAACATCAACTATGCGGAATTTTGCATTCCTAATATTGACCATACTTGTGGTCCTGCCAACATCGAATTTGCCCGCCTAAACTGGGTGATGGGTGATGCTCAATCTGATTACGACAAAGTAACTATCCTAATTACAGATGAAAGTGGCAACGTAATTTCAGGAACAAAGAAAACCATTACCGCAATAAAAAAGACAACAGAAAGAAAAATCACTTCATGTCATGCTGATTTGAAAAAATACTTCGGGGACCTCTATGACAACGACGTACTAGAAAACAATAAAAGATACAGAATTTATGTAGCCGACATAAAAGGAAATACCGCAGGAGCAGACGAAGGATATAACAATGGTACTGGATGGTCAGTCTTCATAGCCTACAGCCATCCTCTTGAAGAAAGACATACCATAACTTTTTACGATATTGACGTATTAGGAGAAACAGGACAATCTGGTTTGCAAGGAAAATCTGTCACTTGCAACTTAAAATTGATGGAAAACACCAAAATAGTAGATGAAAGCATCAAAATGGGAATTTCCAGCTTCGGTAGTATGTTTCATATCGATAACGAACGTATTTACAATGTTAAAGAAAACGGGCAAAAAAAAGAAATTCCATTAGGATTCATAGATATATACGGAGACTACGAAAAAGAAAATGCTTTTAGAAGTGCTATTTTATACAAATACTCCAATGATTGCGGAGATATTGTCAAAGACGGTTCTGAATACTCAAGAGCATTCGATCTGCAAGTATGGGCTGTAAAAAACGACAAATACGTAGAATCCGGAGATGAATACTTCAGACTAAAAGTGGACGGTGCCAATGAAAACCACTTTCTAACAAACGCCGTCCTTTCTTTTGGTACACCAGATATACCAGAAGCAGCACTTCCATTGGAAGTTGATAAAAAAGACATCGGGCCAGATGAGTCTTACAAATGCAAACTCTACGTAACGGTGGGAGATAACAAAGACGGTCTAAAAAACATCAAGGTTAACATACCATTCTCAGAATATATACAAAACGTTGATTCACTCGAGATCAAATTTCTTAATACCAATTTGCAATGGCCATCAGGGTATGATGTCGTAAAAATACGTACAACCAAAGAGAGAGATGCCAATAATAATGTTTATCTAAATGACGCCAACGGCAATATTTATCTAAACGATGTAAAAAACAGCAACGTCTATTATACAAATGCTCTATATGGAACAGGCAATCAAATAGGTATAATTTCCCAAATTAACAGATACCTTACCGACATTGACGACAATGAGAAAAAAGAATTCCTTCAAAATCCTGCTCACAGAGAAGCAAGAATGATAACTATAGATTTTGACAGATTAGTCATTCCAAGCAAGATACAAAACACAGACGTCATAGAAATATCCATAAAACTACATACAAAACCAGCAACGGATGAAGTATATCGGAAAACATCATACGTCGGCAAACCAACCAGCGTGGTTCCGCAGGCCGAATTAACCACAACAACAGAAAAAAGCAATGAAACTTCCATATTTGAAAACACGAATAGGGAACAAACCGAAACAAACTCCCCGCAAGGAATAGATGACTATTTTAAAAATCTAAAATGTAGCGGTGGTACAGGCAATGGTAACGGCTGGGGCAACGGTGGAGGCAACGGTGGTGCCGGTGGCTGTTCTGGCATAGGTGGAGACCACAACACATCGGAAGGCATATTACAACCACGGAAAGGAACAGACAAATATGACAAACCGATAAAAAATGTCATCATAAACATAACTGCAGAGAGCGAATGTCCAGAAGTTCCAGACATGGTGGAAGTACCATTCTGCAACACCACAACCATCAGACCAGCAGATATATACCAAGTACTTTTACACTATTACGGATTAGACATTGACTCCATAGCCAGAGTTGATTCTTGCATTTGGGAACAACATAAAAGAGATGAGCTAATAGATTTTGCAGAAAGACATGGAGTAAACCGTTCGCGCATGATGAACCTGCTTGGAGACATCAAGCAATTGCCTTCGATCACTAGTACTGCCGAAAACTATGGCAAATTAGAAGGATTTCTCAATTGTGAATCCACACTGAGCACAGACTCCATTGACTCTATCATCAATATGAAGATAGACTATAGCAAACTTTTAATGCTTTTTACCGATGAAGATGCCACAAACGTATATCAAACTGCCAACTATATAGACATAGGCAAAGGAGGCGAAGATATCTTCAATACAAATTATAACATAAGTGAAACACTAGAGACCTACGCATACTTCCAATCTCCGTGGAAGAATGGAGATTGCAACAAGGCCATTAAGATAAAGTTCATCAAGATGGACACAGATGCCCCTACTGCGACCTACAAAGGGGAGGAGATAAAAGATGGAGGCGTCATATATGCTTGTCGGGAGGAAACGATGAAGCCAATTATCATAGAAAAAGGCCACAACAATTATGACATATATGCTAACATCATCGACACCATTGGTGCTAACCATCCCGACTTATTACTTAACAAGGAAAAGAGAAAAGATAATCCATTAAGATGGGAACTCAGCAAAGACACCATAGTATCTTCTGTTAATCCTGGTGAATTCAAAATAACGCTCCAGAAAAAGGATTTCCTTCTTAATTGCGTTGGAGACCCATTGACTTTCACGCTCAAAATCATCGACATCCAAATCAAAGACAAGCCTAAAATACAGACATTGAATGGGCAAAAGAAATTTTGCCAAGCATTGGATAAAAAAGAAAAAATCAAGCTTTTCGTTGAAAAACCAGCTCATTTGTCCGACTTGGATGTCAGGTGGTTTTACAACTATAAAGATGAAGATGACAATGAGACACAAGACACTGTTGACGTAGGAGAGTTTATAGAAATCGATGCCAACGTTGTCGGAACAGTCCAATATTCTGCTGAATATTTCAGAGACCAATGTCCAAGCCAACAAGATACGATCTCCATCGAGATTCTACAGATGGCGGATACGCTTAAGACGGACACAATGGTCATCTGTCGGAACTACAAGCTGACTAAAAGCGATATTATAGAGCAAATCAGGGAGTGGAATGGTTCAAGATACAACGAAAACAACCTGCTCTTCTATCAATATGACAACACATATGCCAGCACGGATAGCGCAAATATCGCCCATGCCATCAGCCAAGACTCATTAGGTATAGAGCGCCTGATAAACTCGCTCGACTTCACGTCAGACTGCGTGGGAGATTATCGGATAGAAAACTTCGTAGTGCAGGCCATGAACGACATGCCGTACAATATGAAAAGTCCTTATACAGGAAATGACACGACCTACCAAGGATGTCCTGGTGCTGGTTCCATCGTTCCGATAAAGATACTTTGCTACAAGGACGATCAACCAATATTTGCCGGTGGTGTGGATTCTATCCTTTATTGTACAGGCGACGTTGCTCTCACTGAACTCAACAGCTACCTCGAAGAGCCAGCCGAGTTTGATGTTACGGCCCACAAATGGGCATGGGCACGCGTCGGCTCGAGTGAGACATTGCCAAAGAATGGCTATAAGAGCACAGAATACAAAACACGCACATCAGGGAAAAACCCAGAAACCAGTACGGACGGTGCCAACGTTGCACTCTTTGCCGTTGTGAGGATAGACAGCAACAGTTGCGTCAGCAAGTCCGACACCTTCCGTATCGTAGTGGCCGACGCCATCAAATCCTACGCCAAGGTGGGTGATACGACTAGCGTTATTTCCACTTCACGTACTGACAAACTTCCACTCAATTTCTGTAAGGGTGAGAATCCATACAAGGACAAGACCATTCCTACCGTGGGCTACCCATCCAGAGATTATATCATGGAGTGGTTCCGAAAAGACAAGTTGGACGATGACTGCGACGACATCGCAGAGAACCACTACGACCGCCTCTCCAATACGGTGGATGTGGACTTCGACCACGTGGACACCACTTACTACTGCTTGCGACAGACCACCGACATGGGTTGTAAGGGTCCTTGGTTGACCGTCATCGTGACCGTAAACGATTCCGTAAGGGAGACCCCAGCAGCCGACACCGTCACAATGTGTGAAGGTGCGACTCCTCAAAAATTCGTAGTCAAAACTACGCAAAACAAGGATCTCTCCCTCTACACCTTCTTGTCTAAAGACTCTTCTGCCGTAGCCTCCACCAACATGGTAGTAGATACTACGGAGGGAAAATATATTTCCACACTGAAGAAGAACTTATATTACGGCTATTATAAGAACTCGAAGACCGGATGTATGAGTGAGACCGTTGGATTCAACGCCATCGTCAACCACAAGCCTCTCCTTCCGGCCATGAACGAAGACACCACCCTTTATCTTTGTGCCAACGGAGAAACCATCAACTTGGCGGAGAAAATAGAGTCTAAGATCAATACGCAAGACCAACACACCAAAGTTGTATGGACACCGAAAGACGAGATTGTCACCTCACAAAACACAAGTGCGGCCTACTACATCCATCAAGTGGACACGACCACCCTTTGCGAAGGTGAGAAGATAGAGATCACAGTGAAGGTGGAGAACACCTTTAAATATAAAGAGTTCGGTCAAAAAGATGTCTGCTTCGGAGAGTCCGTCTCCTTGCGTGACACCGTCAACCGATTACTCTCCAGCAAGAACCAAATCATCGACAAGGAGGCACTCGGATTCAAGGTCTTCGCCCTCCACAACAAGGTCAAGGGAGTGGAGATCAAGGCTCCTGTACAATCATCGAAGAGCAGATACCTAAACGATACGACCTTCTATCTCATCGAGATCTTAGATACGATCAGCGGCTGTTCTCAAACCGATACGGCAACGGTCATCTTCCACGGATTGCCTAACGAAACTGTGGATGCGACTTTGAGCATGTGTCAAAATGTGGCATTGGAACTCCCTACCCCGACCAACGCAGACTACACCTACGTTTGGAGAAACGGACAAGGAGACGTCATCAACGGAACGCCAGCCAAACTCATCCTCGAGGCCGACGAGACCATCAGCTTGACCGAGACAGACAAACTCTACGGTTGTGAAGAGAAGATTGAGGTGGACGTGACCGTTTACCCTACCCCAGACCATGCAATCTCAGCAGATACTTCAGTCTGTCAAAACGGCAAGGAGCTGAAATTGGAGGGACAAGTCAACCCGACGAGCGACGGCTACAACACAGCAAGCAACCTATCGCTCCAATGGTTCAACGAGAAGAAAGATTCCATCAACAATCCAATCCAAACGGATACGATAGCCTTGACGGAACTTATCACCGACTTCAAATATACGTTGAGACAAACCAACTCCAAGACAAGATGTTTCAAGGATACCGTCATCACCATCTCCTTGAGGAAAAACATCCAATTGGAAATGCCAGACTTGGATGCTGTCTGTGAGCCGGAGGTCATCAATTTCGTTCAAAAAGTAGATGACTACATCTTTGCAAACATTGCCAGCACGAACCTCGTCAACACGAACGGACTAACCTTCGAATATGCGAAAATCGTCAAGAACAAGGCGAAAAAGATCACAGCAGACGAAGCCAGCACCTTGACTTATACCGATCAAAAAGACAAGGTTGACTACATCTATACAGTGACAGACGCAGATAAAGTCTGCTCAACCAGCGATACTGTAACCGTCACTATCAACGAGAGGCCAAAGACTCCTCTTATCGAAGGCGGGGCTGACACGCTCTTCTTCTGTAAAGACAACACCCCTATCTGGCTACACGCCCTCGACACCAACGCCGACACGACGAAGACAGACATCTTCTGGGGTGAAGAGAAGGTCAGCAAAGACAGCATAGACATATCCATCTATCCTTCGGGAGTCTATGCAGCCTACTCCAAGAATATCTTGACAGGATGTAAGAGTGAGGGCGATACCCTCGTGGCTTACATCTCCAACTCCATCGAGTTCAAACCGTTCACCGACACCATCCATGTCTGCCACAGCGAGACTGTCAACTTGGAGGAAGAGGTAGAGACCCGTTTGGCTATTGGAAACAAGAACAACTATAGGTCCAGCATCGGCTACAAGATTTGGGGATTGATTGGAACCACGCCGAACACGTTGAAATCGGCCAGTGCCATCGCTTCAAAGGCCACTAAGACGCAGACCGACATCCAACGCTTCTATATCGAAGTTCTCGATACGGTAAGCGGTTGTACCTACTCAGACACGGCAACCATCGTCTTCCACGAGTTGCCAACCATCGACCCTATCGACCCAATCGTCATCTGCCAGTTCCAAGACACAATGCTCTTGGCTCCGACAGAGACTTATAAATACGAATGGTACAGAGAAGAAGGCTCTCGTATCCCTGCTCCTGAAAAGTTGCAGTTGGAGACCAGCGAGAAGATCAAGTTGGTCGCTATCGACAAGGATTGGAGCTGTGAGGATTCCATCTTCATCCAAATGGATGTGAAGAAGATCCCTGAGGTAGCCCTTGCGGAAGGCGACACCTTCTGTCAGCACTCAGGCAGCCACCCTATCGCAGTCAAGATCAACGCTTCGGAGGACAATGCAGCCACCGACCTCACCCTTAAATGGTTGAACAGTGCCGGCGAGGAGATCAAAACTCCTGTCAACACCGACACCATCGAGTTCAGCGGCCTCTCCAAGAAGATCAACTACACCATCCGTCAGACCAACAAGGCAACGGGATGTTACAAGGATACCGTCATCGAAGTCACCATCAACAAGGCCCTCCAATTGGGCATGGACGACATCGAGCGTATCTGTCAACCAGACTCCATCGCCTTCAAGAGCTTGGTTAACGACTACCTCTACACCAACGCAAGCGACATCAACTTGCCTAACGTACAAGGTATCGAGATAGCCTACGCACGTATTGACAATGGTAGTGCGAAGAAATTGACGGAGAGTCAAGTGGAACAACTCCACTACATCGAAGGCCGTGACAGCGTACAATACATCTACACCGTCACCGACGCAGAGAAGGTATGTTCGGCTTCCGATACGGTCTTCGTCACCATCAACCAGAAGCCAACGGTTCCTCTTATCGAAGGCGGAGCAGACACGCTCTTCTTCTGTAAGGACAACTCCCCTATCTGGCTACACGCCCTCGACACCAACGCCGACACGACGAAGACAGACATCTTCTGGGGCGAAGAGAGCATCAGCAAAGACAGCATAGACATCTCCATCTATCCTTCGGGAGTCTATGCAGCCTACTCCAAGAATATCTTGACAGGATGTAAGAGCGACGGTGACACCCTCGTAGCTTACATCTCCAACTCCATTGAGTTCAAGCCGTTCTCCGACACCATCCATGTCTGCCACAGCGAGACTGTCAACTTGGAGGAAGAGGTAGAAAAACGTTTGGCTGAAGGCAATAAGAACAACTATAGATCCAGCATCGGCTACAAGATCTGGAGATTAATCGGAACCACGCCAAACACGTTGAAATCGGCAGATGCCATCGCTTCGAAGGCAATCAAGATACAGACCGACATCCAACGCTTCTATATCGAAGTTCTCGATACGGTAAGCGGATGTTTCTACTCAGACACGGCAACCATCGTCTTCCACGAGTTGCCAACCATCGACCCTATCGACCCAATCGTCATCTGCCAGTTCCAAGACACATTGCTCTTGGCTCCAACAGAGACCTACAAATACGAATGGTACAGAGAAGAGGGTTCACGCATCCCTGCTCCTGAAAAGTTGCAGTTGGAGACAAGCGAGAAGATCAAGTTGGTCGCTATCGACAAGGATTGGAGCTGTGAGGATTCCATCTTCATCCAAATGGACGTAAGGAAGATTCCTGAGGTAGCCATCGCCCAAGGCGACACCTTCTGTCAGCATTCGGGCAGCCACCCTATCGCAGTTCAAATCAATCCTTCGGAGGACAATGCAGCCGCCGACCTCACCCTTAAATGGTTGAACAGTGCCGGCGAGGAGATTAAGACTCCAGTCAACACCGACACTATCGAGTTCAGCGGTCTCTCCAAGAAGATCAACTACACCATCCGTCAGACCAACAAGGCAACGGGATGTTACAAGGATACCGTCATCGAAGTCACCATCAACAA
>JAGCWQ010000058.1 GCA_017961765.1 Paludibacteraceae bacterium
CAATTACAGCTTCGACAATGGCGCACCCATATACGGCAACAGTTATCTAAATCGGAACAACGTTTCCGGTGGGGCGGTTTCCTCAATTACTAAAAACGGTTTTTACGGGCAACCTCATGAAGAGCCGATAGGATTGAATGCCTTTACGAGCAATGTCGAAACGTCACAACCATTATACAGTTCCTATAACACAAAAATTATAAATGGTGGGTTTATCGGAGGCGTATATGAGCCGATGGGTGTCTCATTTGAAGGTGGCGCAGTCGGCGAGGGTATCATACGTAACGTCAGTGAAAGTGAAAGAATAGGTCTTGGGGCGTCGCCGTCTTTTGTGTTGAAGTCTTCTTCGGCACGTGGAAGGTATGATATCGGTAATAATCCGCCGTTCATGACTCCTCTATTGTCCGGTAGCAACGACATTAGTGGCGATATGAGCATGGTTGGGGGTGGATATACGGAAGATGGGTTGGAAAGAACGTCTATGCGGAGACGTGGCGCTGGCGTGATGAATGATTTATCTCCGACATTTGGTAGAACAATTGACGATTATCCATCTTTTTTGATTTCGTCGCCTAACACTATGTCGGGAGTCAAGACAGACATTTTCCGCCCCGTTTCGTCATTCGGGACGTGGAATAATAGAATGTCATCTTATGACACGACATTTAACGGTGGAGATGTCGCGACGCACACTATACAAACTCACGCCCCGTCAATCATAAATGAAGGTGCTGAAGTCGGGCAAATGAGGCGAACTGATGCTTCTAGCGTCGCATTTAACTCGGTCTATTCAAATGACTTTAAGTCTAACGGTCTTGTGAATAGGACATTGTCTAATACTTCCGGTAGCTTTGTTGACGAGAATAATACTGAAACAAGTGTTTATAATACTTTGTCACCGTTCTCGTCGAAAGTGAACACGCCTGTATACAACAGTGAATATGACACGAATCGTTCAATTAACCCAGTGCAGAATAATGTCATGTCTGACAACACGATATACGGCGGTAACGCCAACAAGTCCAGCCAGACTTCCGTTGGCGGGAAGGTCGAACTGAACTTGACTGGGAAGATTGAGCTTACTGGCGGTGGGCAAACAGTGGATATAACCAACCTGTTGCGTAATGACCCGTTCTTCGTTAGACGAATGACGGAAATGATAGTGAACCAGATTGGCGTTAACCAAAATGGTGGTAGAACTGAGATGTACAGGAACAGATGGGCGTCGACGTCTTGATTCCCGACGTCTAAAGTATTTATGACAGTGAAGACGGAACGTTAGACATGGCTAAACACGAATATAAATCACGGACACGGAAATTGTCGGCGAATACGAGGAAGCTTAACAAGCACACATCGCTGACGTATAGGGACGACGGTGGAGAATTGGCGTTTAACACCCCAGACGCTCCTATTTTGGATCCTGAATCATTCCGTGACGTGGCTCATGGGCTTGTCAATGACATAATAGCCATGAGTCCGAAGCAATTTTGCGACTTCAAACATAAGAACACCGAACTCTTCATGAAGAGACTGAACGCGATGAAGCTGTCTGATTTGGCGTTGTGGTCTGTCGCGCTTGGTGCTAACGCAATGAAGGGAGGGGATTCAACCGTCTTAAGCACGTCGAGGCGCATACCGCCAAATGCGATAGGGGTTGATTACATGGAACGTTTCGGGAAGTCAATATCGTCTAACGAGAACGACGGATACAATTCCACTCGTTCATATGTCGAGAAAATGCGGAACAGAGGTAACTATACCGGTCATAACCAGATTTACAGGGAGACCACGAACCTTTTTCCTGATGACCTTGACGTATGGGACAGCGACAACACGAGGTACAAGTGGAAACTCAAGGATCGTGAGTCGATACTGTCCAAGACGAAGTCCCTTTTTACCGCCGGCAAGATAAACACGATAATATCGCGATTTGGCACGAAGGCCGACGCAACGAGCGGACAGGTTAACTCACCGGGTAATATGGTGTCACCAGAAGGCGGTATGTCGCATGGCAGGAACTTGTTGACAAGCCAAGCCGAAAGGAGGGGTGAGGTCTACTCTTTCAATGGATATAACAATCCATATTGCCGTGTGTGGACGCATCATTACCAATACGATTCTCTCTCCAAACTGATAAGACCTTTCGTGACCAACAGAATCTACGGCTTGGACGTACCAACCGGTCCGATTTTACAGACATTGGCGAGCCATCACAATTGGAGGAACTTCAAAGGTGACAAGTCGGATAAATACTACTGGAAGGACGGAAAGGCCGGATGGGAGTTGTCCTCTCTCGCCGATAACGGTTTTGTCAGGATAGCCCCAAAGTTCGGTGGAGGCGGAAAGAACAACATTCACACGAAGCAGTGCATGTTCTCGATTGAGAATCTAGCGTGGAGGGGATATGACCCATACTCATTCGAACAGGCGTTGTCGTGGGAGCAGAGGGGCCCGCTTGGTGGGAGGATTATGTGGTTTCCTCCGTACGGCATAACGTTCAACGAGACGACTTCGACAAAGTGGAACTCAAATACGTTCATTGGTAGGGGTGAGGACGTTTACACGTATGTCAATACGGAGCGGTCAGGCACCTTGTCGTTCCTGATGGTAGTCGACCACCCGTCCATAATAGATTACATGGACTTGGAGGGGAAGATGCACGACGCGGTTGATGGCGACTACATGAGGGACACTGACATACTTAGGTATTTCGCCGGCTGCGGCACTAACGACCTGTACAATAGCCTTGAGCCTAAACCATTGGCTGATGACAAGTGGACGGGTACGCCTGAGAAGGAAGTGAAGGTGAACCCTAAACCTAAGGAGGTGACGCCAGTGCAGCCAACTGACCCGCCAATGGAACCGGAGAAGGTCATCGAGTTTTATGTCTTTTATCCGAACAACTATTCTGGTGCGTTTGACTACCCGTCCGCGAAGAATCCGCCGAACAACACCGCAAGTTCCGTACATGCAATAGCATACCTGCTTGGTGGTAAGTACACACAAAAGACAAACGGGGGGCTTGACGACGTCAACATAAGCTTTGAGAATGTTAACAATAATGGCGGTACCGGCTATGAGATGGGTAACGGTAACATTAGTGAGAAAACAGTGCAGGATAGAACCGGGAATTACATTTACGGTTCAAGCAAGACATTCAATACATACTCAAAGACAACCCCATTCCAGCATGACCCACAAAGGAAGTGGTACTACAGGATAGACGGCAACTATACGGACATTCACGGGAGTGATATCAGGGTGAAGAACACATATGACCAAACATTGCTAGACAGAAATGGCGTGGTGAGAGGTTCAGACGTTAATACGAACTATCGGGACGAAACGGATTACGGCCTTAACTTGTCTGCGGATGAAGTAAAAAATACCGGTTTGGTTAGTGATGACACGGAACTTTACTCCCTCGCCGAGGTTGCTACCGCAGTCGCCGACATAAATGGCATACAAGACACGTCTGCCTATCTAAAAAGATGCCTAAATATAACTGACGAAGACGATAGGCTTAAGACATTAAAGGAATTATTAGACCCGAAGTCGAAGAAATATGAGTTGACAAGCATCGTTTGTACTGGTTATTCTAATTCACACGCTTATAACGCGAAGATGTCGTTGAATGACAAGCGTAACGATTTCTTGGCGTTGGAGAGGGGAAAGACAGTCAAGAACTGGCTTCTCGATGAGCGTATCGTGAAGGATGAGGGGCTGTTTAAGATTGAGCATGAACCGAAGGTCGGCGTGAGCGTTGACGACAAGTACTACGTGTCTGGTATAACGGCTAAGATGTATCGTTCGACAAGGGTAAGGATGAGTTTCAGGACAGTTAAGACGGAGGATGTGACGCAATCGGCACCTTCAGTCGAGCCTAGTACGACAACGTATCAGAGGTTTAACGGATTTGTCGAGTTGGATGGCGATGAACTCATTTCCGTAAGGGCGAAATATGGTATTTCCGACGGCAGGAAATGTTATAAAAAGGTCGAACCCGACGACGCGGACAAGGGTACTATATGGGTGGATACCGGTATTGAGACTACGTCTGACATACCTAGGGTGGAAGCTCACTCGGATTCGAATAACGCCACGTTCAGCTTCCTTGGAGTCGACTACATATACGACACGACAAGCAAGTTGGTCAGGGTTGACTATGTCAGGGAGGTAGCCCAACCGACTGTCTATGCGACCGGGACGAGGGAGGGGAGGACGTATCTCGATTCCGATTACAACAAGTACAGATATGACCAAGAGTACATGTTCTTCAAGG
>JAGCWQ010000059.1 GCA_017961765.1 Paludibacteraceae bacterium
CAAGAGAGACAAATTGGAGCACAGAACTCATGAATCGCTACGCTCTTCCTTTTCATTTTCCAAAGCTTTCTCTACCCCTTGGCAGATAAAAATATGAAGACCAACACAGGATCTCAACTGACTAAAAATTCCCATTTTATGCAATAAAACCACACAACAAATAAAACTATTTGACTATATTTGTACAAACGTAAAACAAAATGGAACCATGAGAAATACAAAACTTACACGTATAGCATTTTTTCTATGTTTCTGGTGCACTGCTCTCATCATAAAAGCAGACCCAGATCCTAATTTTCACATCTATATTTGTTGGGGACAATCGAATATGGAAGGAAATGCAGCAGTACCGAGTTCTGAACAAGAAAATGTGGATGAAAGATTCCAATTACTATATTCCGCAAACAATTGCGGTCACGGGGACCGTAAAATGGGAGAATGGTACACCGCCATTCCGCCTTTAGCTCGTTGTTTTCACGGAAACCAAAGGAACGGACAAAGTATGGGATTCGGTCCTATTGATTACTTCGGACGTACCTTGGTCGAGAAATTAGACCCTGCAATCAAAGTGGGCGTCATCGTAGTGGGCGTCGGTGGTGCCGACATTCAGTTGTTTGAAAAAAACAACTACCAATCTTATCTTAATACCGCTGCAGACTGGTTGCAGAATTATGCCAAAGAATATGGCAGCAACCCTTATGGTCGAATCATCGAGATGGCAAAAATTGCTAAAGAAGTGGGGGTCATCAAAGGTATTCTCGTTCATCAAGGAGAGACCAACAGCGGTCAAAGCGATTGGCCGAGACGTCTGAAAGGTGTCTATGACAATATGTTGTCCGACCTTGGGTTAAAAGCTTCTGAGGTTCCTCTTCTTGTAGGTGAAGTTCGTTATACAGGTCCTTGTAGCGGACACAACAATGTTATCCGCACAGTACCCAATACAATCCCTACTGCTCACGTCATCTCCGCTGATGGTTGTGGAGCAGCGGGCGACCAATATCACTTCTCCGTAGATGGATATAAGCTATTAGGAAAACGTTATGCAGAAAAGATGTTAGAACTTTTAGGTGACAATCCTGTTCAACAGGTTGACCTTTCTCTCTCCGCTGCTGTTATTGTGGAATCAGAACCAGGAAAAGTTCAAATCTCTCTAAACAAAGAAAACGACAACATAAACAGAGTGGATATCTATGCCGATGGCAATAAGATAGCCAGCGACCAATTATCTTACGACTGGGAAGATGTTGAGCAAGGAGACCATACCATTTGGGCTGTCGGCTACGACAACCAAAACAAAGAGTACACAACGTCGAAAGTTAAGGTCACCATCAAGAAACCCCAAACCCCATTCAATGGATCTCCTGCTAAAATTCCAGGGAAAATAGAAGCGGAAGAATTCGACTTCGGAGGTGAAGGAAATGCCTACCACGACAACGATGAGCAAAACCGAAACGGTGGCGACCGTAACGAAGGCGTGGACATGAACAACACCGCTATAGGTTACACCGAAACAGGCGAATGGATAGAATATACGGTGGAAGTGGAAAAAGACGGCGAATATGAAGTGGAATGCCGTGTGGCTTCCGGCAACAGCAACGCCTCCTTCACCCTCTATATGGACAACACCTTCATCATCCCTGGCGATGACGGAACCCCCGGCGGATTCATAAAAGTACCGAATACAGGCAACTGGGAAACCTTTGAAACGGTGACCTCCAAGTTGAACACATTAACCAAAGGTGTTCATGTTCTAAAGGTGGAAATCACAGGCGACTATCTCGACTTGGATTACATGAAATTCAATTTGATTCAAGAAGCCACGAATGTGGACAACATCTCATCAGAAAGCGGTATCATCCCAGACGGAGAGTATCTCGTTTATGACGTTTCTGGTAGATTTATAAAAACCATCACAATCGGACAAAATAATTACGATGGTCTGGAAAATGGATTCTATATCCTAAAGAACAACAACGGGAAATCGTACACGCTGTTGGTTAACAAATAACCACAAGAAACAGCAATAGAATAGAAACCCTGAAAGTCGGACCATGACTTTCGGGGTTTTCTTATGGAAGCAGCATCTCCAAATCTATTTTTTATTAGAAAATAAGAACCATTTCTTATACTCCATCTAAAATAGATGTAGTAGTTTTGCCATAAACTAAACGACATCGAAACCATGAGAAAGACAAGTCTCAAACGCATTGTTCTACTTTTATGCCTTCTGGAAGTTGCTATCCTCTCAAAAGCTGATCCAGACCCCAATTTTCATATCTATATCTGCTGGGGACAATCCAATATGGAGGGGAATGCGACAGTTCCTGATTCCGAAAAGGTGGGTGTCGATGAAAGGTTTCAAGTGCTATACTCCGCCAACGACTGTTTCCAAGGCGACCGTAAAAAAGGCCAATGGTACACCGCCACCCCGCCCCTGGCTCGTTGCTTCCACTGGAACAACGGTGGCTTCGGTCCGATAGACTACTTCGGCCGCACTTTGGTGGAAAAATTGGACACAAGCATCCGAGTCGGTGTAATCGTGGTTGCCTGCGGTGGTGCCGACATCCAACTGTTCGAAAAAGACAAATACCAAGATTATCTTCCGACTTGTGTTGATTGGATGAAAGGCATCGCAAAAGAATATGGAAACAACCTCTACGGACGAATCATCGAGATGGCTCAAATTGCCCAAAAGGATGGTGTCATCAAAGGGATTCTCGTTCACCAAGGAGAGAGCAACTCGGGACAGGCCAACTGGCCAACCCGTTTGAAGAACGTGTACGAAAATATGCTGGCCGACCTCAACTTGAAGGCTTCAGAGGCACCTTTGTTGGTCGGAGAAGTTCGACAAACAGGAGCTTGCAGTGGGCACAACAAAGTCATCCGCACCGTGCCCGACGTCATTCCGACCGCATACGTCATCTCATCCAAGGATTGCGAAGGAGCCATTGACGAATGCCATTTCTCCGTCAATGGATATAAATTGTTGGGTAAACGATACGCAGAAAAGATGTTGGAACTATTGTCAACATCGTCAACACAACAAGCCAAAACTTCCAACGATTCGCACGGAAAGCCATCTCTTACGAGATAAACCAGCGCTTGGCTCGTTAACGTTTTCCCTACTCTTTCCCCACCCCAAAACGATTGAAAATTCCACCCTAGCCCATCTTCCTACAAACATTCTTTCCTTATGTCAATAAATCTTCAGAATAGCGATTTTAATGATTAATATCTACAGATTAATGAACAAAAAATACCAATAGCTAGGCCTTTTATTCCATATATTTGTTAGAACTAAAAACAGATGTATCATGAAACACAACTACAAGCTTATCCGCATGGCTTTTTTGCTATGCTTTTTGGGAACGACTTGGTTCGCCAAGGCTGACCCAGACCCAAATTTCCACATATATATTTGTTGGGGACAATCCAACATGGAGGGAAATGCGACGGTTCCTGATTCAGAGAAGAAAGGAGTCGACGAAAGATTCCAATTGCTATACTCCGCCAACGACTGCTCCAATGGCGACCGCAAAAAAGGCCAATGGTACACCGCCACCCCGCCTTTGGCTCGCTGCTTCCACTGGAACAACGGTGGCTTCGGTCCGATAGACTACTTCGGCCGTACATTGGTGGAAAAGTTGGATCCAAGCATCCGAGTCGGAGTAATCGTGGTTGCCTGCGGTGGTGCCGACATCCAACTATTCGAAAAAGACAAATACCAATCCTACCTAAGCACAGCCGCAGACTGGTTGCAAGGCTATGCGAAGGAATACGGCAACAATCCTTACGGACGAATCATCGAGATGGCTAAAATTGCTCAAAAGGAGGGTGTCATCAAAGGCATCCTCGTCCACCAAGGAGAGACCAACACGGGACAATCCAACTGGCCAACCCGTCTGAAAGGCGTATATGAAAACATGTTGACCGACCTAAACCTAAAGGCTTCCGATGTGCCTTTGTTGGTCGGTGAGGTTCGCTATACGGGTCCTTGCAGCAGCCATAACAACGTTGTCCGCAACGTGCCTAACGTCATCCCGACCGCCCATGTTATCTCTGCCAAGGATTGCGAAGCAGCCAACGACGAATACCACTTCTCCGTCAATGGATATAAGCTGCTAGGTAAACGTTACGCTGAAAAGATGCTGGAATTGTTGGGCGACAATCCGGTTCAACAAAACGACCTCTCCATCTCCGCTTACGCAAGCAAAGAGAATGAGCCCGGCGAAGTCGAGATCAACGTCAAGAAAGAGAACTCAGACATTCAAAAGATTGAGATCTATGCTGACGGGAAAGTCATCGCATCCGACAAATCATCCTACACATGGACGAATGTCACTAGCGGCAAGCACTCCATCTGGGCAGTAGGCTACGACAGCAAAAACAAGGAATACACCACAGCCAAACAGACGGTCACCATCCTAGAAGAGCAAAAGCCATTCAATGGTTCGCCTGCCAAAATCCCAGGAAAAATCGAGGCTGAGGAGTTCGACTACGGAGGTGAAGGCAACGCCTACCACGACGAAGACGAGGAAAACCGTAACGGTGGCGACCGCAACGAGGGCGTAGACATGAGCAACACGGCTGTCGGCTACACCCAAAAAGGAGAATGGATTGAATATACGGTTGAAGTAGAGGAAGACGGTAATTATATTGTAGAGTCACGCGTGGCCTCTGGCAACAGCACCTCCGCTTTCACCCTCTATATGGACAACCAATTCATCATTCCTGGAGCTGACGGTACTCCTGGTGGATTCGTCGAAGTACCCAACACGGGCGACTGGAAAACATTCACCACAGTAACGACCAAACTGAACAAATTGACCAAAGGAACCCACGTATTGAAGGTTGAAATCACTGGCGATTATGTTGACATCGACTACTTGAACTTCAAGAAAGACGACGGCTCAAACAACAATAACAATAATAACAACCAAGAAGAGGAGTTGTTGACAGGCGTCACCTTAGGTCAATATGTTGACATCAAAGTCCAGAACAGAACGGTTTCCATCTATGCGCCTAAAGGAGCTCACACCAACCGTCCGTTGATGATTTCCTGCCACGGTATGAACCAAGACATCAAGTACCAAAGGGAACAAACCAGATGGGAGCAAGTGGCTGATACGGCAGACTTCATCGTAGCCTACCCTTCTTCCGTAGGTTCGACATGGGACATCAACGGGAAAAGCGACACGGACTTCTTGATTGCCATTATCGAAGAGCTGCACAAAACCCATAAGATCGACTTGACAAGAGTCTATATGAGTGGATTCTCCATGGGTGGTATGCTCACCTACCACTGCATGAACAGCATTCCTAATTACTTCGCAGCATTCGCTCCGATTTCAGGATATATGGGTTCAACCGTCAACGCATCAACACGCCCTGTTCCTCTAATCCATACCCACGGAACAAGCGATAGCGTGGTTTCTTTCCCAGAGAAGGAGGGATGGATCGGAGCTGAAGCCTACAGCAAAAAATGGGCTGACCACAATAATGCAAAGGATAAAACGACTTACAAGGTACAAAGTGCGAACATAACCAAGTATAGCGGTGGCGATTGCGATGCCGACGTTGTATTGGCGGCCGTACCTGGAAGAGACCATATCCCAACCAACGATGGCTACCATACCTCTCGTGAGATTTGGCGTTTCGTCAGCCAATACACCACAAATTGTGGCAAGACCAAGCCGGACGTCATTGTGAACGTCAAACTGACCCACAACTCAGAGCCTGGCGAAGCAGAAATATCCATCTCCATCGAAAACAACGATGTTAAAAAGGTCGATATCTACATGGACGGCGAAAAAATTGCTAGCGACAAAACTTCCTTCACAGTAACCGATATAGAGAAAGGAAGCCACAATATCTGGGCTATCGGCTACGACAGCAACAACAACGAATACAGCAGCAACAAGAAGAACATCACCATCTTCGAGGCTCAAAAGCCGTTCAACGGAACACCTGCTACCATTCCTGGCAAGATCGAGGCCGAGGAATTCGACTTCGGTGGTGAAGGCAACGCCTACCATGACAACGACGAGGAGAACCGCAACGGCGATACCCGTAACGAAGGTGTAGATATGAGCAGCACGGCTGTAGGTTACACGCAAACGGGCGAGTGGCTCGAATATACCGTCAATGTTGAGACGTCAGGCACCTACGAAGTAGAGGCGAAAGTCGCTTCCGGTTCAGACGGTTCCTCCTTCACACTCTACATGGACGACGAGCCAATCATTCCGTCCAAAGGCAATATCAAGGTGCCTAACACCGGGGATTGGAAGACCTTCACAACGGTAAAATCCGACTTGGAAAAACTCAGCAAGGGAACACATGTTCTGAAGGTGGAAATCACGGGAGACTGGGTTGACTTGGATTACTTGAAATTCAATTTGCTCAAGGCAGACGAGACGAACAACGTCTTCGATGTGAACGCTTCCGCAAGCAACATTCCTGACGGAGACTACTTCGCTTACGATGCAACGGGTAGATTGATCAAGGTCGTTACCATCCAAAATGCGTACAGCGATGAGTTGGGCAAAGGTTTCTACATCCTCAAGAACGTTGAGGGCAAGGCCTACCCTAAGGTTGTCAAATAAGCATTCTACAAATACCAAAAACGGGACTATCATCTGGTGATGGCAGTCCCGTTTTCTTTTTATGAGAAGAGAGATTTTTTTAACCTGCCATCTCTTCCTGTGCTACCAAAATCAACGGATATTGGAGATTCTTTTCCTTCGTCACATAGATTCTGACTCCAGGCCATCTGGTTTTTGTAGAATCCCATGCAACCTGTACATTTCCAATCACAGAGGGTTCCTCCCCCTGTTTACAAATGAGAAAACAAGTCTTCGCCAAATCTATCTCATAAATCACAGGTTCTAACGTGTGGGCATTCGACTCATCCATCGGATCCCGTACCAACTCCGTAAAACGAACAAGGACAATAGAACTACCTGGCTTCTCCGAAACCAATTCCCACGAACCATCCTTCACTTCGTACGCCACTCCTTGTTCATCGGCATACTGCTTCGCATACTCCCACGTACGTAAAATGGGATATTGGGACGAAGTATCCACCGTGGCTACGTTTTCCACGGTCTCCAAAGAATCCAATTTCCCCTCCTTCGCAGTTGGTGTCGTTCCATTGTTAGAAGTACAACTCGCCAAAAGCAAAAAGGAGGATACCAAACAATAAAAAATACGCATACCTTTATCTTTTAGAATTTTTATATCAACATCAAGGCAATTCCTAAAGGGTTTCACCTTACGCAAAATTAAGAAAATAAAAGGATTTTGATTTACCATCCCCACATTGAAATGCAAGGCTATCAGTTAGACCATTTCAAGAGAGCAGAATGGATGGAAATATAATTCAAAATCAAAATTCTCAATTCAAAATTCCTAATTCTCTTGTATCTTTGTCCTATCAAATGCGCACCGACTAGTGCCGCAACAATTCATAATTCTTAATTAGCAAAAGCTCATGAGATTACATCATCATTACATACTGACATCCCTTCTTTCGCTGACAATCACATCCAGCATAGCCCAAAACTATCGATTGGCAGAACAGATATTCCTCGATTTGCCAAAATCGGCCCTAGACGTAAGTAGAGCAGAGAAAGAGAAGATGCTTAAAGGAGGGGTAGAGACCGATCCGTATGAACCTATAGACGACAAGGACTATCCGAACGGAATCGCTTTCGGCTTAGACAAATACCTCTATGTCGTTTATCCTTTCGAAGGCTCATGGGAAATGAAATTTTGGGATACAAACAATGCCGACGAGAAATTGGTGATCGTTCGGGAATGCACGGAACACTACGAAAAGGAGAACTTCCTATACACCTATTCCGTCAAGGAGAAGAGAGCCACAAGTCGTAATCTTCAACTCCCCCAACCTACCCTAAGCGATTTTGAATTCAAGGCAACAGAAAAAGAGAAAGGTATCTTTGACCTCTTTAAAAAGCCCTATGGGAACCAGCTCATCACGAAAGATTTCTCCGTGGCCGACGGTGCCATTTGGGAATCCATCAACACGAATTATGACCTTGAAGGGCTGGATTTGAGCAAAGCAAAGCCTTACCACACCTACTTCTTTTGGAACGGCACCCAATTCGAAAAAGCGAACAACAAGAAAACGGACATCTCCGACATTCGTGAGAAGTATTCCAATACGAAGCAAGGTCTCCATTCGTACACGAAGAAAGTAGAGACAGACAAGGCGATGCTCGGTGGCATCGGTGAGCAGATCCGCACCTACACCCTATTCGAGAACAAAGGCAAACTGGTCTTCGCCACCCAACAATTCAACATCGCCGCCAGAAATTACTACGACGAATATCTCTTTGACGAGAATGGGAAATTGAGTTTCTGCTACCGCCGCTACCCTGAGATTGACGGATCTTGGCGCGAACTCCGTTTCTACTTCAGAAATGGTCTTTTCGTGAAATGCCTGCTGAAAGAGAAGAAAGAGGGTGAAAGTTCGTTCTCCACCACATACGAAGGAGAATTCATCCCCGACGACAACAGCATGAGCAACTACAAAGATTTGGTAATGGAGAGTCAAAATGCACAAAATAGCACAAAATAGAGAGACACTTTATTTTAGCTTGGAGGGCAACAAGGGTATTCTAACAACTTCTTAATCTGTATAGAAATAACAACTATAAGGTTAGGACAATTTTGTATTTTACAGAAAATTCATCATGAAAAAAACCATCGTTGACGTATTCGAAAACTCAGTAAGCCAGTTTCCTGACAACACTTTCCTGATGGAGAAAAAAGGAAATGAATGGCAGAATAGTTCCTATAAAGAGATAAAAGAACTTGTTTATCGACTCGGTGCCGGACTTCAGAGTTTGGGCGTAAAAAAAGGTGACAACATGGCTCTGCTCTCCGAAGGAAGAAACCTTTGGGTCGTGAGCGAACTCGCCATGTTTTACGCAGGGGCGGTCAATGTGCCACTAAGTATCAAACTAGAGGAGAGCAACGACCTACTCTTTCGCTTACAACACGGTGACGCAAAATTCATCATCGTGAGCGGCAACCAATTAAAGAAAATACGTCTTATCGAAGACCAACTCCCCCTCCTTCAAAAGGTCATCATATTGGATGAACAAGAAACATACGGAGAGAAAGAGATCTGTGTAACCGACGTCATGAAGATGGGCGACGACTTCCTTGCCAACCACACCATGGAAGAGTTCCTAAGCGTAGGCCTCAGTCTCCAAAACGACGACCTTGCCACCATCACCTACACAAGTGGCACGACAGCCGATCCTAAAGGCGTCAGCTTAACGCACCGAAACTATACAGCCAACGTTGAGCAATGCCTTTCAAGAGTTGCCATCGACCAGACTTGGAGAACCCTAATCATCCTTCCACTCGACCACTGCTTCGCGCATGTAGTCGGCTTCTATGTGATGATGATGAAAGGTGCTTCCGCTGCCACCGTACAAGTGGGAAGGACTCCAATGGAGACCTTGAAAAACATTCCTCTCAACATCAAAGAGATTCGCCCTCATTTCATTTTGAGCGTGCCTGCCCTTGCCAAGAACTTCAAGAAAAACATAGAACAAAGCATCCACAACCAAGGAAGTTTCGTAGAGAAATTGTTCAATCTAGGGAAATCCATAAGACAAACTTATTACGGAGAAAGTTGCTTAGACGGCAAAGGTTGGCGTCATCTTCTCCGCCCTTTAATCTTCCTCTTCGATAAAATCCTTTTCAATAAAATCAAGGATAGTTTCGGTGGAGAACTACGCTTCTTCATTGGCGGTGGCGCACTGCTCGACAAAGATCTCCAAAAGTTCTATATAGGCATCGGTCTTCCGATGTTCCAAGGATATGGTCTCAGCGAGGCAACCCCAGTCATCAGCACCAACACACCAGACTGCTACCGATTCGGTTCTTCCGGCAAACTGGTGGAGCCTATCGAGGTTAAAATCTGCGACAACGAAGGCAAGGAGTTACCGTTGGGCGAACAAGGAGAAATCGTCGTAAAGGGAGAGAACGTCATGGCCGGTTATTGGAAGAACCCAACAGCCACCGCAGAGACAGTAAAAGAGGGATGGCTATACACCGGAGACCTAGGCTACTTCACTCCAGAGGGACTGCTGTACGTCAAAGGACGTTTCAAGAGCCTGCTAATCTCAAGCGACGGTGAGAAATATAGCCCCGAAGGCATCGAAGAGGCATTGGTGCAACTCTGCCCAGCCATCGACCAAGTGATGCTCTACAACAACCAAAGCCCTGCTACCAGCGCACTCATCGTTCCGAACAAACAGACGCTACAACAAATGGGCTACGACTTGAAGAGTGAGACCGGCAGGAAAGAGGCTCTCCTCGAAATACAACACGAGATAGACAACTTCAGGAAGAACGGTGAATATGCGGGCATGTTCCCAGAAAGATGGTTGCCAAGCTCCGTTGCTGTCTTGAAAGAACCCTTCAGCGAGCAAAATCACATGATTAACAGCACGATGAAGATGGTCCGCGGAAAAATCGAGAAAGCGTACGCACAAAGGCTCATCTACGTTTACACCGCAGAGGGGAAAAAGATAGACAACGAACAAAACATGGAGGCTTTGAAATAAAGGTATTAACGAACAATAAGATGATTAAAGCATTACAAAACATCAGCCGCTGGCTCTCCACCTACACGTCAGTGTTCATCATCGCCATTGCGGTTTTTGCATTCTTCGTTCCCCAGACCTTCTCTTGGGTTGTGGGCTACACACAGACGGCCATCCTCGGCATCATCATGCTCACCATGGGATTGACGCTCTCCAAACAAGACTTCCAGATTCTGGCAGCACGACCGTTTGACATATTTCTCGGTTCGTTGGCACAATACACCATCATGCCCGGTTTGGCCTTTCTTCTGACAAAATTATTCCAGCTGGACGAATCGCTTGCCATCGGTATCATTTTGGTAGGATGCTGCCCCGGCGGCGTATCGAGCAACATCATGAGTTTCCTCTGCAAGGGCGACGTGGCCTTCTCCGTCGGGATGACCACCGCCTCAACGATTTTGGCACCCTTTGTCACCCCTTTCCTCGTGCTTCTTCTCGCAGACAAATCAGTGGACGTGGACACGAAGGGAATGTTCATCAACATCTTGATCGTCACGATATTGCCCGTCATAGCAGGATTCCTGCTCAATCTAAAACTCGGACAGAAAAGCTACTTTCCCACCCTACGGAGCTTGATGCCGGGAGCCAGCGTCATCTGCCTCGCCTGCATCGTGGGCGGTGTCATCTTCAGCGTTCACGACCACCTCGTCAATAGTGGTTGGTCACTCTTCCTGCTCACGTTCGGAGTCGTATTCTGCCACAACAGCCTAGGCTATGCTATCGGCTATTTCGTCGGCAAGGTTTTCCATTTCGGAACAGCTCAGAAACGAACCATCAGCATCGAGGTCGGCATGCAAAATGCAGGATTGGCCACTAACCTCGCTTCCAATTTCTTCATCGCCACCAATCCTCTTGCCGTTGTTCCTTGCGCCATATCCTGCGCTTGGCACTCCATCTCAGGCACCATCTTGGCGGGAATATTCATGAAATTCAAAAGCTAAGGACAGAAGAAAAATATTCGAAGAAGGAAATCGATTCTGAAAATATAAAGAAGAAGGAATTTTGAAATATATTGAAATCCCCACATTGAAATGCGGGGCTAATCGTTGTGTCGTGTCTTCGACACGGCTCGTTCTGACTACGCAAAAATAGCACTTTGGGGGATGGATTTTCCGAATTCTTAACAAGCAGCGGAATCGACTCCTTTCTTTTGAAATGCGGGGCTAATCGTTGTGTCGTGTCTTCGACACGGCTCGTTCTGACTACGCAAAAATAGCACTTTGGGGAATGGATTTTCCGAATTCTTAATAAGCAGTGGAATCGACTCATTTCTTTTGAAATGCGGGGCTATC
>JAGCWQ010000060.1 GCA_017961765.1 Paludibacteraceae bacterium
CTTCAAGTTTTTTTTATGAACTTGCTGCTCACCACATATTGGGTTTTAATGATTGACTCCATGAAGTCAAATTTTGTTTGTGTTTTTGTGTCTAAACCATCATAATATACGTCATATTCTTCGGAGTGAAACGTTTCTCTTTTTTCATTTTCCATAATGCAAACGTAAGATATTTATTCCTTATTTCAAAATTAAAATGATTACTTATATCAAGTTATGCCAATTTTTGCAAAAATATATTTTTGCTTTGAAATCAGCAAATGAAATTCCAAGCCATAGACGCACCTGTTGAGAGAGGGGGAATGTGGAACAATCTAGCCATCTTGTCTTTTTCCATGTTACTATGCCGAAAAAGTTGGGGCTTTTTTTCAAAACGTACATAATTTCTTGTAAATTTGCGCATTCATAAAGGGTATGCCCCATATAACTAAGTTGAAAAGATTGACGGCACGCTCTTAAACAAGAATTTGGAGAGAATAAAAATAACTAATCATGTTGACAGCAAAGGAAATACGCAAATCGTTTACTGATTTCTTCGCTTCGAAAGGACACACAATCGTCCCTTCGGCTCCTATGGTCGTAAAGAACGACCCCACGTTAATGTTCACCAATGCGGGTATGAACCAGTTCAAGGATATTTTCCTTGGTAACACTCCTCGGAAATACCCTCGTGTCGCGAACTCCCAAAAGTGTTTGCGAGTAAGTGGTAAGCATAACGATTTGGAGGAGGTTGGACATGATACCTACCACCACACCATGTTCGAGATGCTCGGAAACTGGTCTTTCGGCGACTATTTCAAGAAAGAGGCCATCTCTTGGGCTTGGGAATATTTGGTGGATGTTTTGAAAATCGATCCGAACAGACTCTATGCTACTGTGTTTGAGGGTAGCAAGGAGGATGGACTCTCCCGCGATGAGGAAGCTGCCGAGATTTGGGCTCAATTCCTTCCTAAGGAGAGAATCATCAACGGAAACAAGCACGACAACTTCTGGGAGATGGGCGATACGGGTCCTTGCGGTCCTTGCTCGGAAATCCATATCGACCTCCGTTCGGACGAGGAGAGAAAGAAGGTGGACGGCCTGACGTTGGTCAACCATGACCATCCTCAAGTTATCGAGATTTGGAACAACGTGTTTATGCAATATAACCGCAAGGCTGACGGTTCGTTGGAGCCTCTTCCTGCAAAGCATGTCGATACAGGAATGGGATTCGAACGTCTCTGTATGGCTCTTCAAGGAAAGCAATCCAACTACGATACCGATGTTTTCCAACCTATCATCAAGGAGATTGGTAAGATCTGCGGTTGCGAATACGGTAAGTCGAAGGAGACTGACATCGCTATGCGTGTGGTTGCCGACCACATCCGTACGATTTCCTTCTCAATCACCGACGGACAGTTGCCTTCAAATGCAAAGGCGGGTTATGTGATCAGAAGAATCCTTCGTCGTGCGGTTCGTTACGGATATACTTTCCTCGGACAGAAGCAGGCATTCCTTTACAAGTTGCTCCCAGCCTTGATTGACAGCATGGGCGACGCTTATCCTGAATTGAAGGCACAGCAAGAATTGGTTGTTAAGGTGATCAAAGAAGAGGAGGACTCTTTCTTGAGAACTTTGGAGACGGGTATCCGTTTGTTGGACAAGGTGATGGCAGATACGAAGGCGGCAGGAAAGAGTCAGATTTCCGGCGTGGACGGCTTCACTTTGTACGATACGTTCGGTTTCCCTCTTGATTTGACGGAGTTGATCCTTCGTGAAAACGGTATGACCATCAATGAGGAGGAGTTCAACGTGGAGATGCAGAAGCAGAAGGAGCGTGCTCGTAATGCTGCGAGTGTTGAGACGGGTGACTGGGTGACATTGAAGGAAGGCGAGTCTCAATTTATCGGTTACGACTTCTTTGAGGCTGATATTGACGTGTTGCGTTATCGTAAGATTAAGCAAAAGAATACAGAATTGTTCCAAGTCGTATTTGACAAGACTCCGTTCTATGCAGAGATGGGAGGTCAAATGGGCGATTCTGGTTATATAGAGGCAGACGGAGTTAAATACGAGGTGTTGGATACGAAGAAGGAGAACAACTTGACGGTTCATTTGATGAAGAAATTGCCGTCAGACCTCACAACTTCATTCCATGCTGTGATTGATTTGAAGAAACGTCAGCAGACGGCCTGCAACCATACGGCTACCCACTTGTTGGATTACGCTTTGCGCCAAGTTTTGGGTACGCATGTGGAGCAGAAGGGATCGTTGGTTTCGGCTGATTCTTTGCGATTCGACTTCTCCCACTTCCAAAAGGTGACGGACGAAGAGCTTCGTAAGGCTGAGAAGTTGGCCAATGAGTTGGTTCGTCAAAACATTCCGTTGGAGGAGTTCCGTGACCTTCCTATCGATAAAGCACGTGAGATGGGTGCTATTGCCCTTTTCGGTGAGAAATACGGTGATACGGTTCGTATGATTAAGTATGGTCCATCCATGGAGCTTTGTGGTGGTACTCACGTGAAGGCAACGGGCGAAATCGGTATGATTCGCATCATTTCCGAGAGTTCTGTAGCAGCTGGTGTCCGTCGTATCGAGGCAATCTCTGCGGAGAAGGTGGAGGCGTCTATGGACGATCTTCAAGATATGGTTCGCGATTTGAAGAACATCTTCAACAATACGCCAAATTTGGTTCAAGCCATCAAGAAGGCGATGGACGAGAATGCAGAGTTGAAAAAGGCGGTAGAGGCTCATCAACAAGAGAAAGTCGCTAAGATGAAGGATGAGTTGATTGCCAAGGCGGAGAATAAGAATGGCGTTAAATTGATTACTTTGCAAGGCTCTTATACGCCAGATATGGTAAAATCCATCGCATTCCAAATCCGAAACACAGTTAAGGAGGATATGGCATTCGTGGCGGCAACTTCAGTGGAAGGAAAGCCAACGTTGACTATCGCTCTTTCTGATACGTTGGTCGCTGCCGGAAATAATGCGACCCAAATGGTGCGTGATGCGGCTAAGTTGATTCAAGGTGGTGGTGGTGGCCAACCATTCTTCGCACAAGCCGGAGGAAAGAATGCGGGAGGACTTTCTGATGCGTTTGAACTCCTTTGCGGAAAGATAGGGAAATAAATAGAACGTAAGACTCTATAAAGAAAGGGAGAAGGTTTACAATGGTGGACTTTCTCCCTTTTCGTGTTTTGCTAATGAAGCTTTTGAAGGCTTTTTTTATGGATGAAACGTGGCCTTCATCTATGGTTTTACGATGTGTTTTGTCTTTATTCGTGATATCTCTCAAGAAAGTTGCCTTCCTATTTGCAGGGAATCTCGTTTTTAGTATATTTGTGGCATGATTCTTGTAGGTACGTAAACGTGTGGATAAAATCCACATTTGAGTATCGTCTAAATGTATTATAAAATTGTTTAAGTTTCCATGAAGGTATTATTTCCTGTACAAAACGATGACGAACGCAAATTCATGATTGCAGACGACATCAATGCTAAAAATTTTGTATGCGTGTATGATACGCAGACACATCAAATCCAATGGACATCCAATTCTGAATTGTCCTCCAACGAGTCTAAAAATCTTTCATGCGCCATCAAGGAAATGGGTATTGAGGGTATTGTGACATTGGAAGAGGATAGTGAAATCGATTTGAAGGGTACTGACTTGGATGTTTATCAGTCAAAGACAAAGGATTTGATCTTAGCAATCAAATTATTGAATCAGAACAAGTTGCCTTTGATGGCATAAAAACAGAAAAAAAAGTGATCGCGGGGGATGCGCCATTGTATGGTGCATCCTTTTTTTATTACCAACAAGCCATAAAAAAGCAGGCGAAGCGATGACCGTTAAGTCATTCTCCGCCTGCTCGGAAATATCTGTTTTGTTGTTTGTGCTTATTTCAAAGCGTCGAGAGCTGTCTTCATTCTCTTGAATGCCTCTACCAACTTCTCGTCAGAAGTAGCGTAGGACATACGGATGCACTTAGGAGAGCCGAAAGAGTCACCTCCTACACAAGCCACATGGCCTTCCTCCAAAAGGTAAAGAGCCAAATCAGAAGAGTTGGCGATTGTTTGGCCTTTGGCTGTCTTCTTTCCGAAGTATGCGCTACAATCAGGGAAGAGATAGAAAGCGCCTTCTGGGATAGTGATTTTGAATCCAGAAATCTCTTTCGCCATCTTCACTACGAGGTCGCGTCTGCGTTGGAATGCTTGACGCATAGTCTCTACGCAAGTTTGGTCGCCCGTATAAGCGGCCTCGGCAGCCTTTTGTGTGATGGATGAAGGACCAGACGTGTATTGACCTTGCAATTTGTTGCAAGCCTTAGCGATCCATTCTGGAGCGGCAATCCAACCCAAACGCCAACCAGTCATGGCATAGCCCTTGGAGACACCGTTGATGATAACCACTCGGTCTTTTATCTCAGAGAATTGAGCGATGCTCTCGTGTTTGCCTATATAATTGATGTGCTCGTAGATCTCATCGGCGATAACGAACACGTTTGGATGCTTTGCGATAACTTTTGCCAAGCCGGCCAACTCCTCTTTTGAATAAACGCTTCCCGTTGGGTTAGAAGGGGAGCAGAGGATAAGGGCTTTCGTCTTTGGTGTGATGGCAGCCTCCAATTGAGCAGGAGTTATTTTGAAGTTTTGATCCAAACCTGCTTCAATGATGACGTTCTTTCCTTCGGCCAACTTCACCATTTCGATGTAGCTTACCCACTAAGGGGCAGGGACGATTACCTCGTCGCCTTTGTCAATGAGGCAAAGAATCACATTACAAACGGATTGCTTAGCACCGTTGGAACAAACAATTTGTTCTGGTTTGTATTCGAGGTTGTTCTCTTTTTGGAGTTTCTCGACGATTGCCTTACGCAAGGCTGGGTAGCCCGGAACGGGTGAATAGAATGAAAAATTATTATCAATAGCTTTTTTTGCAGCCTCTTTTATGTGGTCAGGGGTGAAGAAATCCGGTTCTCCCACACTAAGATTGATTACATCAATACCTTGTGCCTTCAATTCGCTACTCTTCTGTGACATAGCAAGAGTTGCGGAAGGCGATAATGCTGCTAAACGAGCTGAAACTTGATTCATTTCTGTTATCCTTAAATTAATAAATTATCGACGTGCAAAATTACAAAAAGTATATGTATTTGCAAAGATGTATAACCAAAAATAAGGCAAATAGTCACAATGTTTGTTTGTTTCTTGTTCCAAATGATTCGAGATTGCAAAGTCGATTTTACAAATGGTCAGAAATATGGTGCGAGTATGGCCTTTTACATAAAAACAGGTCGGATTTTTAGAACTCATCATTTATTTGCTATCTTTGCGCAGAATATAAAAACATTAATATTTATCAAGTATTATGATTCAAAGAATTCAAACAATATTCTTATTGATTGCGACAATCCTCTCTTGTCTTCTTTTTTTCTTCCCTTTGGAAGAGTTGTTCAATGCCAATGCGGGGACGTACGAGTTTGGCTTGTTGGGCGTTTCTCTGGCAGGAAACTTGCTCTATTCCACATGGCCTTTGTTGGTGTTGGCCATCTTGTGCACGATTTTGTCGGCAGGAGCCATCTTTTGTTATACGGACAGAATTCTACAAAGTCGTTTATGCGTGCTGAACATATTGTTGTGGATTGGATTCTCTGTCATGCTTTTGGTTTATACGTTCATCAATGACAGCAAGTTTGAAGTTTCGGCCACAGCCTATAAGATAACCATGATACTTCCTATCGTCAATATCGTATTGGTTTTTATGGCTAACAAGAAAATCCTACAAGACGAGAAGTTGGTTCGTTCGTTGGATCGTTTGAGATAATATCCGTATGGGAAATTTGGAAAACGAGGTCATTCGCCTGCGGGCTTTGGAACCGGAGGATTTGGAGTCCCTCTATGAATGGGAAAATAATGACCTCTTCTGGGCGGATGGCAATAGCATTGCGCCCTATTCCCGTTTTGTCCTTCGACAATATATCGAGCAACAGAGCTTGGATATTTATTCCTTGAAGCAATTAAGGCTGATGATTGAGTTGAAGGGAGAGCGGAAACCCATCGGAACCATTGATCTCTTCGATTTTGATCCGTACCATAGTCGGGCAGGGGTGGGCATCTTGGTGGATGCGAGGTACCAGTCGAAAGGGTATGCCACCCAAGCTCTCTTTTTGTTGTGTAATTATGCCTTTCGTTTGCTCAAACTGCATCAGCTCTATTGTCATGTCAACGAAAGGAACGAGGCAAGCATCAGGTTGTTCCAAAAGGCGGGTTTTGTGGAGTGTGGCTGTCTGAAGTCTTGGAGTAAAGATGAGAATGGCTGGCAGGATTGTTTGATCTTCCAGAAAATAGCCGACTCTAAATCGTAGAAAAGAGTAGAATTGCTGGCGAATGTCAAGCATCGTTCTAAATCGTAAATAATTAAATCGTAAGTAGGTGGGGGTGCTTTATGCCGTGGTGAAATAGCCTATGGCTTTTCGTTGTTAAAAATTGCGAAAAATCATGATTTTTTCATTTTTATTTTCTATATTTACATAAAGAGTTTCAAAGGATTTTGGAGTAGGGGGATTGGTTCGGATCTACATACTAGTTGAAAGTTTCCAATCAAAGGATGAAGGAAGGAAAAATCTAAACAGACTTCAGACCTATTTTTACCAACAGGATTCGGAAAGACTCTATTTATTATTAACAAAAATAGATTTATAAATAGTGAAGCGTTATGGCTATTAATTTATCAAAAGGACAGAGGATCGAAGTAGGACTTACGAAAGTCGGAGTTGGATTGGGTTGGCAGGCAAACCCTGGTTCGGGCTATGATTTTGATTTGGACGCATCTGCATTCATGCTTGGTTCGAATAAGAAATTGCCGTTGGACGAGTTTTTCGTTTTCTATAACAACCAGCAATCTCCCGACATGGCGGTCTCTTCTTCTGGCGACGACTTGACTGGCTCTGATGACGGAGGCGATTGCGAGACATTGAATGTGGATTTGAGCAAGGTGGACCCTCGTATCGAAGAGATTATCTTTACGGTGACGATTCATGAGGCGGAGGCCCGCAAGCAGAATTTTGGACAAGTCCACAATTCCTACATCCGAATCTATGATCAGGATAATGGTTCGGAGATTGCTAAATATGATTTGGACGAGGACTTCTCCGTCGAGACGGCCATTGAGTTCGGTAGGCTTTATCGCAGGGGCGATGTCTGGAAATTTGAGGCACTCGGAATCGGTTATAAGGGTGGCTTGCAGTTTTTTGTAGATAAATATGTTGGTTAAAATTTGAGGATATGATTAATTTAGAGAAAGGACAAAGGGTGAGTTTGGAGATAAAAAAATTCACCATAGGTTTGGGTTGGGACACGAATCAGTCGGCTACTGGCTGTGATTTTGATTTGGACGCTTCTGTTTTCATTTTAGGTGCAGATAAGAAGTTGTTGGCTGACGAGTACTTCGTGTTCTACAACAATTTGAAGTCTCCTGACGAATCTGTTATCCATACGGGCGACAACTTGACGGGAGCCGGTGATGGCGATGACGAGAGCATCCTCATCAATTTGGATAAAATCGATTCAAGGGCTGAGGATATCCGTATTGTCGTGACTATCCACAAGGCATCGGAGCGTAAACAGAACTTTGGACAAGTCCACAATTCATTTGTCCGAATCTACAACACAGATACGAAGGAGGAGATTCTTAAGTATGAGTTGGAGGAGGATTTCAGTGTCGAAACATCAGTGGAGTTCGGCCGCATCTACAAGAGAAACGGCGAATGGAAATTCGAGGCTGTCGGAATTGGAGACAAACAGGGATTGGAAGGTTATTTGACAAAATATAATTGATTAAGATATGGCTATACGATTAGAAAAAGGACAAAGAATAAATTTGGAGAAGTCGAACGGAACCAAATTGACGGAATTTTGTGTGGGTTGTAACTGGGGTGGCATTGAGAGCCGATCCTTCTTTGGATTGATGAAAAATGTTTCGGATGTGGATTTGGATTTGAGCTGTGTCATGATTGATGCTAACGGAAATCTCTGCGACCACATCTATTCTCCGCTATACAGAACTGATTTCTTGGCTCAGTTTGGCAGGGCACCAGGTAAGATCGATTCTAACGACGGTGCTTTCCATCACTCGGGTGATGATTTGAAGGGAGACAAGGACGGAAACGATGAACTTGATAATGAGATTATTACGGTGAATCTGAATAAGGTGAATCCGAACGTGCAACAAATCTTTTTCTTCTTGAACAATTGTGGAAAAGAGGACTTCTCTGAAATTCCATACGCCTACATCCGTATGTTCGAGGGTACGCCGACAAAGGTGAAGGAGGTTTTTGCTAAATATGATGTCTCTTCCCACCCTCAATACAAGGGTGCAACAGCGTTGATTATGGGTAAATTGTATAGGCACAATGGTGAATGGAAGTTCAATGCCATCGGAGATGCCTACAAGGACCCTAATCTTTGCTATACGATAGATAGGATTCTAAAGAATTACGCTAAATAATAACAGAAAATGAGGAGATTACCAGTTTACATCTTGTTGGACACTTCGGGTTCTATGTATGGAGAACCGATTGAAGCTGTCAAGAACGGTGTGCAGGTCTTGGTCTCTACGTTGAGAACTGACCCTTATGCGTTGGAAACCGCATATTTGAGCATTATTACGTTTGATAGTTCGGCTAAACAGATTACCCCTCTTACGGAACTTTCCAGTTTCCAACAGCCTAACATTTCTGCGAATGGCTGTACGGCCTTGGGCGAGGCGCTCGCTCTCTTGGCAAACAGGGTGGATGCGGAAGTGACGAAATCGACCATGGAGAAGAAGGGCGATTGGAAACCTTTGGTTTTCATCATGACTGATGGAGAGCCGACGGACGATTTGAATGCAGGTTTGGCTGAATTCCAGAAGCGTAAGTTCGGTATGGTTGTCGCTTGTGCCGCTGGCCAAGGTGCCAATACGGAGACTTTGAAGAAGATTACGGAGTGCGTCGTTCAATTGGATACTGCTGATAGTGCGACGATTAAGTCCTTCTTCAAGTGGGTTTCTGCTTCTGTTAGTGCAGGTAGCATGAAGGTGGAAGATACGGGAACGGAGATGACTAGCCTAAGCGAGTTGCCGCCTCCTCCACCAGAAGTAAATATTGTGGTGTAGAGTAAATTTAGGTTTGCAGAGGACTTCCCGAGAGGAGTCCTTTCGCAAACCTATTTTAAAACTCATTGAATCGTTTCAAATCAACTTAGAATAGAAAAAGCAGGGACAGGAGGGTTGACTTTCTGTCGTTTTGAAAGAAGTATATGCGAAGATTACCAGTTTATTTATTGATAGATACATCTGGCTCCATGAAGGGAGAACCGATAGAATCGGTAAAAGTAGGTTTGGAAGCCATGTTAGCCTCCCTTCGACAGGATCCGTACGCATTGGAGACGGTCTGGTTAAGCATAATCACCTATGATAGGGAGGTCAAGCAATTGATGCCGTTGACTCAAATAGGGGAATTCCAGTTGCCTAATATCGTGACTCCTGATTCGGGACCGACTCATACGGGAGCGGCGTTGGAATTGTTGTGTTCTGTTGTCGATAAGGAGGTCAAACTTAGTTCGACCGAGCAGAAGGGGGATTGGATGCCTTTGCTTTTCCTGATGACGGACGGAAAACCGTCGGATATTCAGTTGTACAATAGCATGATTCCTGAAGTAAAGAAACGCCATTTTGCGAGCATTGTGGCTTGTGCGGCAGGAATGCACGCCCAGACGGATCCTCTGAAACAACTGACCAATCAAGTCTTTTCCTTGGATACGGCTGATAGCACGACTTTCAAGCAGTTTTTCAAGTGGGTTTCTGATTCCATCGGCATCGGAAACAAGAGTATCGGAGCCGTGGAAGACCTCGTCTTGCCTCCACCTCCAGAAGAGGTCAATATTGTCATTTAGTGGTGCATTGTTAGGGCATACAATTCTTAATTAAAAGAAATGGACTGTAAATTAACAGGATATGAATTCCGTACTCTTCAAGTGACGTTGAATCCAGGAGAGAAGTTTTATGCGGAAAAGGGAACACTGATTTATTTGGAAAGCGGCATTGACAAGAGTCTTCAGACTACTAGTTCTTCGTTGACATCCATCTTTAAATCGAAATTGTCTGGAGAGTCTATTTTCATCATAGAGTATGAGAATAAGAGTAGTCAGCCCAAGAAATTGTCCTTCGCCAGCAAGGCGGGTATCTTGCCGATAAAATTGGAGGGAGAACGCTTCCTTTGCAGGCGGGGTACTTTTATTGCCACTACGAACAAGGTGGAATTAGGATTGGGGTTCTCCATCAAGGGTGCGATGGGCGGAGTCTCTTTCTTGCAAAAGATAGAAGGAACAGCTACTGTATTTATCGATAGCATAGGGGCTCCTATCACCTTGAAATTGGCTCCGAGCGAGACCGTCGAGGTGGACGAAAAACATCTGTTGGCTCTACAGGGAATATCAGAAAACCAAATAAGTGCCAATTGGTCCCTCTCGAATGTGCTTCATGGAGAAGGAATCAGCTTGTTGCAAATAACGGGGCCAGGAATTGTACATATCAGCCCTACGGCTCTCATGTAGTGTTTTTACATAGTGCTAACTCCAAAATTGTCAGAAATGGACGAGAACATACAAGAAACGGATATCCAGCCGTCGGATAAGGCAGAAAAGGGTAACGAACTCTTGAACGCATTGAACGTGGTCAGAGAACAGATGACACCGGAAATGTTCAACGAATTTATCACGTATTCTATAAACCAATTGAAGAATAACTATATGAGAGATTGGCAAGATAATGAAACCTACATTCAGAATAAACTGAATGCACTGAATATCCCGTTTCCCAACGGAACAACGAACAAAGAATATAGCCAAACGTTTGAAATCAACGACGATGATTTTGAGCGAGTCGAATTTGAGGGATTGGAGGAAATCGGTCTGCAATGGATGAAGGAAGAGGGAAACAATCGTTTCTCGATAAAGGGAATTCCTACCGTTGCAGGTGATTATAAACTCAAAATGAGGTGCTATTATCGGGGTTGGATACCATGAAAGAATGTTTTGGAGCGTGTTTTCCATATTGCGATCAATCCAGACCCTCGTTCTTTGTGGAAAAGTATTCCAACTTCCACAGATATAGAGTATTACAAGGCTGATTCGGCGACTTTCTTCATTCCTTCACAAGGTGAGAAGGCTTTGGTTGTGGCTAGTCAAAGGGGTCGTTCGCATGGTCATGAGGGTAAACCGAGGGACGATGACTTCAAAATGGACTACAATCAAGATACGAAGTGGTATGTCTTGGCCGTTGCTGATGGAGCAGGGTCGGCTAAGTATTCGCGTGAAGGTTCCCGCATCGCTTGTGAAACGGTGGTCGCCCATTGCAAGGAGTGTCTGAATTCACCTGATGATTTTGAGGAGTACATCAAAATCTATAAGCAGGACGGCGAATCTGTCGATAACCGAAAATATGTGGGAGACAACCTTTGGTCTATCGTGGGCAATGCGGCTTTCAAGGCTCATCGAGCCATCAAGGAGGAGGCCAATGCGAAGGGAGCTCAACTCAAAGATTATGCGACGACGCTCTTGCTCACCATCTGCAAGAAATTCGATTTTGGATGGTTTGTCGCCTCTTTTTGGGTGGGCGATGGAGCCATCTGCATCTACGACAAGGAGAATAGCCGCATCAATTTGATGGGTACGCCAGATGGAGGCGAATATGCAGGGCAGACTCGCTTCTTGACCATGCCTGAGATTTTCTCGGATGCGGCAGCCCTTTATGGACGTCTCAAATTTGCCATCGTGAATGATTTTTCCGGACTATTCTTAATGACCGACGGAGTCTCCGACCCGATGTTTGAGACAGATGCAAACTTGAATAGGGTGGAAATGTGGGATAATCTTTGGGAAAATCTCGACAAGGAAGTAGATTTGTCGAATAAAAATGAACAGGTTCAAGAGCGATTGTTGAATTGGTTGGATTTTTGGTCACCTGGCAATCATGACGATAGAACCATTGCTATTTTATACTGATTATGGCAAACATTGTAACATTGACCGCAACGGACGGCTCTAAAGTTGAATTTGTAGATGAAATAAAAGGGACGGGAGCCATGAAGGATGTCTATTTCAGTCCTGACAAGAGTTATGTGGTAGGTTTTTTCCGTGAAAAGCAGGATGCTAACGCTAAAGACCGGCTGCAGAACATCACGGGCATCTACCGTGAGCGGATATTCAACCAAGAGGGTGGGGACTATTGGAAGAATCTCTTCTGCTGGCCCACGAAAATGGTGGAATGGAATGGAAAAATAGGCATCGTCTGTCCGACCTATCCTTCGCACTTCTTTTTCAGTAGCGGAAATTTCAAGGGGAAGGAGAAGGAGGGAAAGTGGTTCGCTTCCGCAAAATTGAGGAACAAATTCCTTCCTGATTCGGAAAAAGGAACTTGGCTGACCCACTACCACATGTGCATACAGATAGCGAGGGCGGTTAAGCGACTCCATTCGGCGGGGTTGGCCCACTCCGACCTCTCCTATAAAAACGTCTTGGTGGATCCTGTCTTGGGCAAGGCGGCCATCATTGATATCGACGGTTTGGTCGTCCCCGGAAAATATCCGCCTGATGTGGTGGGAACGCCTGATTTCATTGCCCCTGAAGTCTTGGAGACGCGTTCTTTGCCGTTGACAGACCCGAACAAGAAATTGCCGAGCATCGCAACAGACCGCCATGCTTTGGCTGTCTTGATCTATATGTATCTGCTCTATCGTCATCCTTTGCGTGGAGGAAAGGTGCATGATTTGGAACCGGCAAAAGACGAGGAGTTGACCATGGGGGCCAAGGCTCTCTTTATCGAACATCCGACGGACACGAGCAACCGCCCCAAAGTGGATCAGTTGGCTCCCAGCGAGTTGCCTCAAGGAGATGTGAACAAGTTGCCCTACACCATAACGGGTCCCTATCTTAAGACGCTGTTTGACAAGGCGTTCATCGACGGACTTCACAACCCTTCTTTGCGTCCGACCGCCAACGAGTGGGAGGAGGCGTTGATAAAGACAACCGATTTGATGCAGCCTTGCCAAAATCCGAGCTGTCCGGAGCATTGGTTCGTCTTCGACAACAAGATGAAGCCCAAGTGCCCTTTCTGCGGAACGGAATTCCATGGTGTTTTGCCAATTCTCAATCTTTATTATTCGCCTAAACCAGGCGTTTTCAAGCCGGAAAACTATCGTCTGATGGTCTATGACAAGCAGACGCTCTATATGTGGCACGTCAATCGTTTCATTACGCCTAACGAAAAGACCAAGGAGGAGGATAAAAAGCCGGTGGGGGATTTCCATTTCTACAATGGCAAATGGATCTTGATAAACAGAAGGTTGAACTCTCTTTACGACAAGGATGAGGACAAGAAGATAGAGATTGGCCAATTTGTGGAACTTACGGAAGGCCGGAAAATTCTTCTCTCTACGGAGGATGGCGGAAGATTGATTGTTGTACAATTGGTAACTAATTAATTGGTGGTTATATAAATGGAATATCGAGTTACATCAAAAAAATCCAATATCAAGTTGCTTGTTCCCATTGGAGCACTTCTCTTTGCGGGGTGTTTTGCTAGTTGGGGGTGGTTCCTTTTCATATTGTTGTTAATTGCGGTTCCAACTGCCTTATATGCCTTTTCCATGGGATGGTCAACGATCCTTGTTATAAACGAGGAAGGTGTTTCTTATCATTCGGGAAATTTGGCAGCTGTTTTCAAGAATATAAAAGAAGATGATATTTCTAATCATTCGAGTAGTTTGGTTGCTGATTTCAAGTGGAATGAAATAAAGGAGATCCGCTACTATGTCGATGGTGGTACTCATAATTTGGATATTACACTCCATTCGGGAAAACTCTGTACTCTTTTTTTAGGAAGCCTAGAATTTGATTTTTTGTCTTGGAGGTTGGTCCGTAAGATTCAGAGTTTTAGTCATAATAGCGAGATTATCAAGTATAAGAAGCGGCATCTCTATGGGCTCCGATAATGCGATTTAGGACTAAATAGGTGTGTCATAAAGACTTGCCTTTCTTTTAAAGAAAAGAGATTGTATGTTATACATAACGAGGAACGAGAAACAATATGGACCCTACGATGAGACCACGGTTCTAACTTTTGTCAATGAAGGGCGGATTCTTCAGATGGATAAAGCCATTGATGCCGATACGAACCAGGTTGCTACGGTAGGCGATTTCTTGAAGAAATGGGGCGTTAAACCCCATGTTGTCAACGAAGGGAATCTCATTTCGCAGTTGAAAACAATTGGAAGTGAATTGGTTATCCCCAAACAGGCGTTTAAGGATAAAGTATGGCTTTCCGACAAGCGATTGATGAGTTTGGCATTGGCTGGAATGTTGCCTTTGACAGGCTCGTTGTTAGGATCCGGCTATTTGATGTTTTATTTCGTATCGCTCTATTTCTCAGTGGTATGGGCCTTGTTCTTTTACTATCTGTTCCGGACGAAGCAGGTGGCGTTGAAAACCACATTGTCGGTATTCTTCTCCACGCAAATCTGTATGTTCTTGGTATGGTGGTTGTTGGGACTCAATTCCTTGAATCCCTTCTATTTATGGGTCGATAAGCCATTCCCATTGAATTTGTTTGGATTTATCTTTGGGGTAGGAGTGACGGAAGAGACGGTGAAGTTGATACCCCTCTTGATCATCTACAAATACGCCAAGGAGCCGATGCTTCCTCAGACGGTCGTCTTTTACGGTCTGATCTCTGGTATCGCATTCGGTGTTTTTGAAGGTGTTGATTATCAGATGAATGTTAATTCTCAATTGAACTATGGCGATAGTTTTTTGTTCAATATAGCGAGGTTGACGAGCCTTCCTTTTTTCCATGCAGTCTGGTGTGGAATAGCCGGCTATTTCATCTCCTTTGCTAAACTCTATCCCAAGTATCGTTTGTCGCTCTATTTTTTGACGATTGCGGTGCCAGCCACCCTGCATGGGTTGTATGATACATTCGCGGGAGGAATTGGCTCTTTTCTGATAGCCTATCCATTGGCTTTTGCCAGTGTGGTGTTGTTGATGACTTATTTGAATGATAGCACAAAATACCAAACGAAACTGCGTAATTGAATTTTTAAATTTGCTATATTTGTAACTAATCAAAAGCGAGAATTTATAACTAAATTATAACAAACTTTATGCAAAAAAAACACTATGTTGGGCTTTCCGATGCGGAAGTATTGGAAAGTAGGAAAAAGAACGGAGTGAATGTCTTGACTCCGCCTGAAAAGGAGCCGCTGTGGATGAAGTTCCTGGAGAAATTCAGCGATCCTCTTATTGTAATCTTGCTTGTAGCAGGTGTTCTATCTATTGGTATCTCATGTTATGAGTTTTTTGGATTGAACGAAGGCCCTAGCGTCTTTTTCGAGCCTGTCGGAATCTTTGTCGCCATCTTTTTGGCTACGGGATTGGCATTCATGTTTGAGTTGAAGGCAGACCGTGAGTTCGCCATCCTCAATCAAGTGAACGACGACGAATTGGTGAAGGTAATCCGTAACGGTAACACCAGCCAAATCAGCAAGAAAGACATCGTGGTGGGGGATATCGTCATCATTGAAACTGGTGATGAGATTCCTGCCGATGGAGAGTTGTTGGAGTCGGTTACGCTTCATGTGGACGAATCGACGTTGACGGGTGAGCCTATTTGTGCAAAGACGACGGTAGAGGCAGACTTCGACAAGGATGCAACTTTCGCTTCCAACCATGTCATGAGGGGTACGAAGGTGATGGAAGGCCATGGTATCATGCGTGTCTTTGCTGTTGGTGACCAGACGGAAAACGGTAAAGTGTTCGAGGCTGCGCAGATCGACGACAGTGTCAAGACTCCGCTCAACGAGCAATTGGACGGATTGGGCAGCTTGATTACCAATATGAGCTACATCTTCGCCGCTCTCATTATCGTCGGAAAGTTGTTGGTTTTCTTCGAATGGAGTCCAATCGCCTTCACGTTGATTATTCCAGTAGCCATCTTCTTCTATTTGCTTATCAAGAAGTTTGACGATTTCAGTGCTACGACATGCATCGCCATCGTAGCCGGCTTCTTTGCTGCATTTATAGGAACGGTGCTTGGCATCAATAGTTATGTAGGAAGTGAGCTCTCCCATCTTTTGGCCTATACGCTCAACACTTTGATGATAGCCGTTACGCTTATCGTGGTGGCTGTGCCGGAAGGTTTGCCGATGGCTGTCACTTTGAGCTTGGCTTACAGTATGCGTAGAATGTTGCAGACGCAGAACTTGGTTCGTAAGATGCACGCTTGCGAGACGATGGGTGCGACTACCGTTATTTGTACCGATAAGACAGGTACGTTGACACAAAACCAGATGAAGGTTCACGAGACGAATTTCTTCTCTTTGGCCGATCAGAAGTTGACGAACGACGAATTGAGCAACTTGATTACGGAGGGAATCGCAGTGAACTCAACTGCTTCTTTGGATTTGTCCACGCCAGAAAAGCCAACTGTTTTGGGTAATCCGACGGAAGGTGCGTTGCTTTTGTGGTTGCGTTCCAACAATATCGATTATTTGCCGTTGAAGGAGAGCTGCCAACGTATTGAGGAGTTGCCTTTCTCTACGGAGCGTAAATATATGGCTACGGTTGTGAAGTCTTCTTTGCTTGAGGGAAAGAAGATCTTGTATGTCAAGGGTGCTCCTGAAATTGTGCATTCACTTTGTAAGAAGACTTGTGCTGATAAGACCAAGGCTGATATCGACGCACTTTTGCTTGGCTACCAAAACCAAGCCATGAGAACGTTGGGCTTTGCTTACCAAATCTTGGAAGAGGGCGATAAGACCATCGTCGAGAACAAGGTAGCTGCCGAAAACTTGACCTTCTTGGGTGTATGTGCTATTGCAGACCCTGTCCGCAGTGATGTGCCAGCCGCAGTAGGCGAGTGTTTGACTGCAGGTATCAACGTCAAGATCGTTACTGGAGATACTCCAGGAACAGCAAGGGAAATCGGTCGCCAAATCGGTTTGTGGAAAGAGGGCGATACGGATAGAAACATCATCACGGGTCCTGAGTTCGCTGCTTTGACAGACGACGAGGTGTTGGATCGTGTGCTTGATTTGAAGATCATTGCCCGTGCCCGTCCTATGGACAAGAAGCGTTTGGTGGAGTCTTTGCAGAAGAAGAACCAAGTCGTTGCGGTGACAGGTGATGGAACTAACGATGCACCAGCTTTGAAGGCTGCCCACGTGGGACTTTCCATGGGTGACGGTACTTCCGTTGCGAAGGAAGCCAGCGATATCACTATCATTGATAATTCGTTCAGCAGTATCGGCCGTGCCGTTATGTGGGGCCGTTCGTTGTACCAAAACATCCAACGTTTCATCCTCTTCCAAATGACGGTGAATGTCGTTGCTTGTTTCATTGTGTTGTTTGGTGCTTTCATGGGCACGGAGTCTCCGTTGACCGTAACCCAAATGTTGTGGGTGAATTTGATCATGGATACCTTCGCAGCCATGGCGTTGGCATCCTTGCCTCCTACGAAGAAGGTGATGGCTGATAGTCCAAGAGACCGTAATGCGTTCATCATCAGCAAGCCTATGGCGGCAAGCATCCTAGGTGTCGGTGGTATCTTCTTCTTCTCCTTGTTCGGCTTGCTTTACATTTTCCAACATTACGAGATTGAGGGTATCGCAGATCTTTTGAATTTCGCAGGGCTTGAGGCTGACGATGAGTTGACTCCTTACGAACTGAGCATGTTCTTCACGATATTCGTCATGCTGCAATTCTGGAATATGTTTAACGCCCGTGCCTTCATGACAGGTCGTTCGGCATTCCATTTCAAGGGCTGTACCGGTTTCTTGGGAATTGCGTTCGCCATCATAGTTGGACAGATCTTGATTGTCACCATCGGTGGACAGATGTTTAATGTTGTCCCTCTTGAAATAGAGGATTGGGCATACATCATCGGTGGTACATCCATTGTCCTTTGGCTCGGAGAAATATTCCGGTTGTTTTCTAAAAAGTAATGAAGTAAGGGTGGGTTCAGGGCGACTGAATCCACCCATTTTTATTTTCCATAGTTATGAAAAGAGTTATTATCCCCGTTCTTTTTTTCTCGGCTTTTCTAGCAAGTTGCACTTCTAATTGCGATTCTTCCAAATGCGAACCAAGCAACTGTAAGTGTAAATGTTCCGCTCAAACCGAATTGAAAGGACAAACCGCAGATTCAATTGCGGCGGTAGATCCAGTTTCGTATCAATCCCAAAATCCAGCAGAGATGAGAGAAGTATATGATTTTCTTAAGGCTTGCCAAACCTACTATATCGCAACAGTAGATGGCGACCAACCTCGTGTTAGGCCATTTGGCACAATCAATATTTTTGAAGGAAAACTCTATATCCAGACCGGTCATGTGAAGAAGGTCGCAAAACAGATTGCTGCTAATCCGAAAGTGGAGATTTGTGCCTTCGACGGAAAGGCTTGGGTGAGGGTAGAGGCCACTTTGGTGGAGGATCCCCGCATCGAAGCTAAGAAATCTATGTTGGACGCTTACCCTCAGTTGCGTTCCATGTATGATGAGAAGGATGTGAATACGGCTGTTTACTTCTTGACGAATGCGAAAGCGGACTTTAATTCATTCAGTGAGCCTGTTCGTACTGTAAATTTCTGATAGTCAAATATTAGTAAAAACGATAAAAATTAGGTGAAATGAGAAAAAAAGTATTGTTTTTCATCACTTCCTTGAGTGTTGCCCTCTCTTCTTGTGGCAATAAAGGGGCTTCTAATTCGGGAGAAACGACTAACGATGTCAAGGTAGAGGAGACGCAAAAGTCGGCCGCTACAGTTTTCGATTGTGACCCAGGAACGGATGATGCTTGTGCCTTTTTGCTTTTCGCAAAAACGGTAGGAGAGCCTGATTATGTGATTTCGACTTTCGGAAACATGCCTTTCAAATATACTACCCGCAACATGAACATCATGGCGAAATATTTGGGTATGAACAGCATCTTGTGTCAGGGTATCGGTGAACCATCCGACAAGCACGAGGTGACTTGTGGCGATTTTCACGGAACAGACGGTTTGGCTGGCATTGCCGACTCGATGGCTGCCAAGTATGGTGTGACGGATAGCATGATCGCTTCCAACAAGGATTTGGCCTACCTCGCTTCCGAGATCAACCAAAAGGATAGTGTGACTTACATCGCTGTTGGTCCGTTGTCCACCCTTGCCAATTTGATCACCAAATATCCAGAGACCCTTTCGCACATTAAGAATGTCTATATCATGGGTGGTGGCATCACGCATTTCAACAAGGAGGGACAAACTGAGTATAACTTCGCTGGCGACGGTCCTGCCGTTCAAACCGTACTCTCTTCCTCTTTGGACATCACCATTTTCCCATTGGATATTACCGAGGTTTTCGCAGGTATTCTAAAGACGGAGATCGACAGCATGGATTTCAGCAAATATCCTGAGATGAAGAACATCTTGCTTCAAAACTATGCTTCGAATGTGAAATATACGAAGGATGCTACGGGTTGTGTCATCCACGACTGCCTTCCTGTCCTTTACTCTTATGACAAGAGCAAGTTCACCATCAAGGACTATAAGCTCGTTGCCAACTCCATCGGCCATATAGAAGAGGCTGCGGATGGAAAACTCATCCATGTAGCTATGGATATGGAGAAGGATTTCTTGGTCAAGTCCATCAAGGAGAGCTTGAAGTAAAACGGGATTTTCCGAAATCAAAAAGGAAAGAGGTTGTGCCTCGTTGTCGAGATGCAACCTCTTTCCTTGTGTTTAGAATGCCAGTGGGGGCATTAGATTTTATGTTTAATTAATCGACAAACCCAAACTTCAACAAAGGTCGAAATTTAGTTTTAGTGGGGTTTGTTTATCAAAAATAGGAAAGAAAGATGGAAGATCAAGAGGTAAAGAAACAGAGAGGAGGAAAGAGAGAGGGAGCTGGACGCAAGAAAACGACCTGCAAGAAGTATGGCTTCAATGCATCGGAAGAGGTCTCCAAAATCCTCGAAAGCATACCGAACAAGACGGAGTATATCAACCAAGCGATATTGGAGAAATTTAAAAGAGAAAAGGGGCGTTTTTAACCCCCTTTTGTCTATGTAACCAAATCCTATCAGAATATGGGATTCAATATTAACTGCACGGCGGTTTCATTTAAGCCAACAGTAATGCACATAAATACCCCTACCCAAAACGTAGAGAATTGAGCTTGATTTTGCTTATTGTATTTCAGTTAGTTAGATTTTTTTTGAAAAATTGTTTTTTTGTCATTTTAGGGAC
>JAGCWQ010000061.1 GCA_017961765.1 Paludibacteraceae bacterium
AAGGACAGTCATAAATTCGAACGAAGAAGTGCTTGCCGGCATCACCGAGCCCGCAACAAAGCCCTGTCCAAAACATTTCCACATATCCGATGTGCTTTGAATATAGCCAGACTCGTTGTTGCAATAGACATTCACCAAGCCGTTTATTGTTCCCGGAGTAGGACTAAGCACCGTTGCCGCAATCGCCTGCCACCAAGCCACCTTCTCCCCCGTCGGGTCAGTATATAACATCGGATTCTGCAGACAATATGCGTAGCGATTGTAGTTCTGCCAATTGGTTGGGTCTTGGATGTACGGGTCTGGAGAGAGAAATTGACAGAGAGTTGGGTCATACAAACGTCCGTTCATGTCAATCATATCCATCTCTGGCACATGCTCATGCATGCAGTAGCCACGTGAGAAGCGTGGTTCCGTACTGACACTCTGCAACCAGTTGTCCGCATTTCGTCTCCGTCCGAACGGGTCGTAGGAGTAGCGTTCCACCTTGCCGCTTGCCGTGTGCATCGTCGCCATCAGGCTCCCCTGACGGTCGGTCGCCGCCGCAAAGAGTGAGTCCTTGCCCGCATTCTTCACATAGATGGCAGCTAAACCATTTCCACCGTAAATATAATGAACTTCCCGCTTCTTTCCAAGGGAATCGAGGGTCAAATCGTAATCGTCCGTATAATAACGTGTGCGAAGGACTTTGTCGCCTCGACTGAGAACCGTTTTAAAACGTTGACGGTCAGTGCCGTATTCAAATTCGTAGGTTAGCCCTGCCTCTGTTATCTTCTTCGCCTTCCATAGTGTGGAGTTGAAGAAAATCTTTCGCTCTCCGTGAGGGGCGAAGCGACCTTCATAGGAGACCATGGAAAGTTGGTGAGGAGTCGCCCCCTCTATGCCATAGGCTATTCTATACCAACGATGGTCATAGGTTCCAGTGATGTTTCCTAAATTGTCGTAGATGTAGTCGCCTTGCATTCCTGTTCTAGGGTTAGAGACAGACAAAGTGGTGATTCTATTGCCAGAATAGGTGATTCTGTCGTTGCAACTTCCAATCAAATCTTTTCGAAGGACAGGAGCCAAGGCACCACCTTCCTCGTCATCCTCTCTGTAGTCGTAGGCGAGACTCATCAGACCTGTGTTGCCCTTGTAGGCGGTCTCGCTCCATACCTTGCCTGCCTCGTCATAGATGCGGGTGCGGACTACGGAGCCACAGATGGCATCTTTAGTCAGCGCCCCCGTCTTGTCAAGCTCCTTCCACTGCCAAAGAAGGGTCTCACCGTTCTTAACGGCAGTGAGGTTGCCATAGTTGTCATAGACATTGGTCACCGCATAGCCCGACGGATAGGTCACCTTCGTGGCCCCACCGTAGTTCTTGGCATAGGTGTAGCTGGTTGTGAGAGACTTTTCTGGCAAGCTCTCCACACATTTCGTGACACGTCCGAACTTGTCGTAAGTGTAGGTCTTCTTACATTCGTTGAGAGGGTTCTCCTCCTTTACAAGCCGATTGGAGGCATCGTAGGTGTAATGCGCCTGCCACTCGGGTCCTTCGATGGAGAGGATACGTCCTTGCTCGTCGTAGGTAGTGTAGGTGCGTTTCTTAGCCGACACCTTCTTCTGCCATATGGACAATTCACGACCATAGGAGTCGTACTCCCAAACGACTTCGCCAGCATCGGGATCGACCATCTTCGTACAGTGTCCAGCCAGATTATAAGTCATCGACACGGCCTTTCCATCTTGTGGCGTGGACTTCTTCAGCAGCCCTGCTGGATTGTACTCGAACGTGACGCTCTTCCCGTTTTCCGTACTCTTGATTAATTGCCCAGCCGCATTGTATTCCAACACTTTGATGCCTGTAGGCGAGGTGATGGTCGTCTTCAACTTGTCGTATTGGTAGGTCGTCGTACCTCCGATTTCCTTCGCTTCGACGAGCCGGCCGTATTCATCGTACTTATACTCATCTCTAAGTATATTGTATGGACTGGATTCATAGACCTGCGAACGGTTTTTGAGTCTACCATAGGCATCGTAGTTAATCATCTGACTGCGCCATTTCCCGTCCATGGCGAGGGTGGCGAGGAACTGAATCTTGCCCGCCTTATAGAACTTGCGCACAGTCGGCTCACCAGCGCATTTCCGTTCCACCCAGAACAAGCACTGGTTTTGGCTGAATCCAGGACCATAGGTTGCCGTCACAGTGTCTATGCGCCCATCGGGATACTTCGTACGCAGGCAGTTGTTGAAACCGTCGTAGGTGAGATAGCTTGTCGTATGCGAGATAGACCCCGTTGTGACGGTCTTCTTAGTTGGTCGGCAATACTTCTCGTCGTTGGTGATGGATGTTTTCGTGCCGTCCGATTCCGTAACAGAGGCAAGGAAACGTCCCGATGCAGTGTAAGTGTATTTCGTCAAGCGATCTTCGCAGTCGGCAGCCTCCGTCTTAACGGAAATCTGATTGCCGAAGGTGTCGTAGGTACGCGTCGCCGTCACAGCCAATGCCGTACCCGCATACTCCACCGTTTTCGACAAAGCATAGTGGTCATCGTATTCGTAGGTGGTCGTCTGGGTCGTGTTGCCTCCCGAGTTGACCTTTTTCACGGACTTCTTCATAGGAAGGCACGTATTATGCGTTTCGTCTATCAAGAAATCAGAGAGCGTAGTGATTTGCTTGACGCCAGTCCCACAGTCCACAGTGGTCGTCGCTGGGATGTTATAGGCGTTGTAATTGGCGTAGGTAGTTGTCTTCGTCGTTCCCCGAAGGTTGTCCGTCTCCACACTCTTCGTTGTCTGGAGTTTGAACTTTTTCCCCGAAACGACCGCCTTGGTCGTCAAAGTAGACGAGTTGACAAATTCCGTCCCTTTGTAGACAGAAGTTTTGGAGGTAGTAAGGAAAGTCGGCGAGGCGTTCAGTTTCGATTCGGTTCTTGTTGTCAAGCCATCAGAAGTGGCAGTCGTTGCGGCGAATCCGAGGAAGCCCTTGCCAGTCGTTTCAAACAGGGCATCCTCATAGGTGAAAGTCATCGATCTTGAGACCTCACCATTCTGCAAATCATCAGTCACCTTGGAGACCACCCACATGGGAGTCATAACACTCACAACATTAGCGCAAGTCATCATACCCGTACGTTTGTAAACGTTCTTATTGGTGAGTTGGCTATATACGATATTCACCTGTTTAGAAGGAGACTTAACTGCGGTGACCAATCCACCCGTGGCTGGCGAAGAAAGTCCAGAAAGGTAGAACTTGTTAGCCTGTGAGTTTTCTCTAATCAATGAAGCCGAGGCAGCTCCGATGGAAAGGAGTTCCGCCCGCCCGTCGCCATTGAAATCGCCGACGATGACGTTACCACTGTTAAGCGTTCCCTCTTCACTTTGTCTATTAAAGAACTGACTCATATAATTGAATTCATTATTACCAAGGCTCCTATACCATACAACTTTCTTTCCTTTCTCCTGGTAAGTCACAAAATCCGACTTTCCATCCTGGTCAAAATCAAACACTATCATGAAATCCTCCGATTCAAAAGGGATGGAGGGAACCTCACCCTCTAAAAGGCCAGAACCACGAAGATTTCCAGAGTAAGCGACCGTTTTTTTCACAAAAGAAAAGCTCGACGAGCCATTCATCAAATAATTTTCATCGGATGAGCCCACAAAGAAATCCAGTTTGCCGTCACCGTTAAAGTCACCGGGCTCCACACAACGGAAAGATTCCGAAACCTTGAGATCGGAAAACGTCTCGGCCGTCTTCTTCGACAAGGCCGCCTCCAAAGTCAGAGTTCCCTTCTTGGCCGAAGTGTTTTTATAAACCCAATACCCCTTCTCCGTCAATATAAGGACATCCAGACTTCCATCCACATTCAAGTCGGTGGCATAAAGTCGTTGCGGTGAGGAAGAAAGAGGCACGTTGAACGTCTTCTTTTGGAAAGAGGTAACCGCACCGTTGAAGAAATCGGGAGCATCCATGCCAAAGAAAACGGTCAACGGATATTTCCCTGCGGAATTGGTATAGAGTTCCAAAATGGCGATGTCGTCGTAACCGTCACGGTTGAAGTCGCCCACCGCATAGAGGGGGAGAGCTTTCTTGTGTGACTTGGACAAGGTTGTCAAGGTAACCTCGCTTCCGCTTACCACATCGTAGAGGTTCAAATTAGGACCCCCATCCTTGTCTCTCAATACGAAGATGAGTTTTTGCGCATCCCCAACATGGGTAAATTGACAAGAAAGTGTGGAAGTGTGCAAATCACCAAGTTCCACTGATCGGATTCGAGAAAGCTCTAAATTCCCATTGTTATTGTCATAGAACGACAAAGCCCCCTTTCCGTCCCTTTGGCAATAGTAGGCCATATCCGTAAATCCGTCGTTGTCGTAGTCCAAAGGCATCCAGAATTTCTTTTCATCATTCTTATTCACAGAAAACGATTCCGTCATGCTCCTCTCCGACAATTGTGTCCCGACATTTTCCCAAAACACATCGAAGTCTTTGTAGTTGTCCCCATTGTTACCAAACACTTGCACCTTTTTCAGTTGACTTCGACCCAAAGCATTCGTCTGGTAAACCAAGCCATACTTCCTATAGGTAGTTGACTTGGAAGTAGAAGTTATCGAAGAAAGACGGTGAAACATCTTCTTCGGAAGGCCATCCATATAATAGGATGTAGGTGCGACTGAATCGTAGGCGAAAGTCACCACACAACTATGGGAAGTCCCTGCCGTCCTATTAGCACCATAGGAGATTTTCTTCAAAAGTACCTCTTGTATGTTTTTCCCCGAGACGGTCGTGCCGTAAGTATAGGTCATGTAATTACCATAACGGTCGGAAACTTCCGTCAAGTACCAACCAAGATTTCCCTTATAGTAGGATACTCCCGTCTTCAATTGCGAATAGCGCATATTGCTTCCATCCGTAGAGTAGACCATGAAAGAGTAGGCACCATCCTTTCCCACCCTGACAATCCGATTCAATGCATCATTTTCCGTACGGAACTCGACATGCGTGCTGTCTATCTCCTTCACCTTCACAAGGCGCTGTCCATCCAAGGTAAGGTAATCGCCCGACAAATCGCTGTTCAATGGTTTTGACACCTTGTCATAATAGAGGTTCGGACAAGTCTTCGTGATGGAGGAGACTCCCGTCACGTTCCATCCCCAGCCTGCTATGCCCAATCCACTTTGACTATTATAAGAAAGCGACACGGAAGGTTGCATTCCATTCACACCTGGTGGACACTCCACCGCTATCGTATAAGTTGCCGCCCCCGAAGGCGAAAAGGAAAATCCACTCTGTGGTTCGCCGACGACTTCCTCAGCCATGGCTCCGGCCACGCTTACCGACAAGGAGAGGGCAGCCATCAATATCTTCTTCATTCTCATGCTTTTCATCAATGATATTTTATGGTTGATCCTCATTTCTTCTGTATTTTAAATGGATAGGATGCTCCATCCTTTTCGACATGGAGCACGTAGGTTCCAGGTTGCATGCCCGTCATGTCCACCTGTTCTTCGTCTGTGTCCGATAGTTCACCAAGTGCCACAATCTTACCCGATGCGTCCTGCAATGTGTAGCGGCAGCCCGAATAGGCAGGTTCCGTCATCCGTACATAGAGGATTGTTTTGACAGGGTTGGGTCTCGTCAAGACGTATTCGCTTAATGGAAGTAAATCGCTGTTTTCTGCATCCATTCCAAAAATTTCGTCTTCCGATTCCGAATTTTCCAAAACTCTCACATCATAGGACATTGTCAATGTGTAGGTGTCATCCTCCTCACCAGTGTAAAAATGGAGTACCGACTTGCGTCGCTCCGTCATTCCTGAGACTCGGCCCGGGGTGGCATCTCCAACCCAAAGGCGGCCGTCACTCAAATCGACGAACCCGTCATGCGTCAACTCCACACTGTCACGGTGCAGGCTTGTCCCGATTGGGAGGTTCATCCCTGCGAAGGAGAGGCTATCCATCGTCCTTCCCGATGCGTTCGCGAGTCTCAACGAGCCTTCCGTCCAATCCATCCGTTCCGTGCGGACAATCGCACCTTCCCAATCACTCGTACTGCCACCTTCCTGAACTACGCACAGCGTTCCGTTGGGTGCTATTGTATTGCCCTTTCCAAAGTGATGTTCCGTATTGCCTACGGCGATTTTCCATCCGTCCAATCCAACCAACGTGTCGGAGGAGTTGTACAGCTCCACGAAGGCTGGATTTCCCATTCTTCCGCTCCCTGCGGAAGGAGGCATCAATTCCGTGATGTAAACGGCTGCCTGCATAGGTACGCAACAGACCGAAAGTGCGGTCAACAACCGCATTCTTTTATCTTTCATATTTCCGTAAATAATTTTTGCCATGGTAGCAAGGAACAACCACGACTATGTCCTCTTTAAATAAATTTTGCACAAAAGTAGAAAATATAATTATTACCCCCCCCCATAAAATAATCGCTTTTAACATAAAATTTAACATTTCTGAAATAAGGGAAGCATTCGTGGAATGAACAAGTGTAGATAATGGTAAACTCCCCCTTCAATTATAGACATTTAGGCTGAAAGCCTCCCCTATCACCGCAGGTGCTGCCAGTTCATACAAGGCCACAGAGGGGTAGAAAACAAATAGAGACGGAGCCATGCCCCGTCTCTACACTATTTGTACTATAACTCTCTTACTGCTTCTTAAACGTAGCGGTAAACAATGAACGTTCTGAAACGGCCTTTAGGTAATAGACACCCGCAGGTAATTCATTGACCGACACCCTGCATTCCGTTGCTCCTCCCACATGTGATTGAGCCACTAAAACTCCTTGGAGATTGAAGATGCTGACCTCCTTGATGCCGGAAACAACATCCATGTTGTCGAACTCGCCCGTTGCCTTGACCACGATCCAGTCATGCGCCGGATTAGGATAGAGGTCGATGCCTTGTGGCTCCACCTCATCAGGCAATGTTCCTAGATAGTCATCCACGTCAACCCATGGATTGATATTAGAGCTGCATTTATTAACATTGGCCGAACCAAAGGTCACATGGTCAGTGCCGTCACATTCCGAAAAGACCACCCAATCCGCACCATCGTATTCCCTTCCGTAAGAATCATTGGTCTCCATGGATGAGAGCTTGATAGAGTCAAGCACAACCACCTTATCCTGCTTGTTGTAGGACAAGGCAAGGAAGCCACCCGCAGCAGACAATTTGAAATCGGCATGCAATGCACCACGCCATACGCTGTTGTCGGCATAGATGATCTTGTGCTCGCCCGGCTTGACGATCGTACTCGTGGAACCGTATGGGAACTGGCTCTTCGTCAACTTGTCCCGGTTGTCCGTCAAATACATACCGGCAAGGTCGCAGTCGGTCGTACCCGCATTATAGACCTCTATCCAATCAGGATAGTTGCCATACTCGTCCGAATTGCCCGAAGTGGAATTGTTTGAAGCACAAACCTCGTTCAACTGAAGCATAGGTATCGGTGCGTTTGAATTCTTCGTATAGACAGCCGTCATCTCCAAATCGCCCGTCAAAGAGCCCACAAAGATCTCGTTGGAATTAGGTGAAGTCGAAGCGGAAGCCTGCACTGCCGAAAGAGTCATGGCAAAGGTCATATCCGCACTGTTCGCATCGTATTGATGGACTTCAGCCGCAATGACGTTCTCGCCTTTCACCAAATATTTCTTGTTGATAAAGAAGGTCCTCACCTCATCGTTGAGATAGTCTGGCGTAAAGGTGCCATACTTCACTTCTCCCTTCGGCATATTGAAACGTCTTACCTCTTGACCGTTCACATAAACGACAACACCGTCATCATAGGTAACCTTGGCAAGCAACGAATCCAACTCCGTAAGATCGTCTATATTGAACTTCGCACGATAGTAGGAAGTGATATAGTGGACAGAATCGCCATCGACCAATTTCACGGTAGGCGTAATCTCCTTGCAGTTTAGACCGAACGAACCAGCTCCCTTTTTCCATGAAGAGTCGTCGTAGGAAGGTTGTTCCCAATCGGCACCAGGGACGCTATCCTTAAAGTAGTAAGACCAAGAATCCTTGTCGGTAAGCACAGGAACGGTATTGATGCTACTGGAGACCTCAGACGAGGTTGTCCATTTCTTAAACGTATAGCCCACTGGAACTTTAGGCTCCACACGCATAGAGTGGGTAGAGAAATAAGAGGTCTTATACTCGCCCGCACCAGTTGAGACATTGTTCAAGATGATATTCGAATTCGGTATCACGTTACCGTTCTCATCTTTGATTGCGATTCGCAAAGTAACCTTATCGCCGCCGTTGCAGAACGACCTCAAATGTTCATAGACCTTATTAGGACGATTCTCCGCGAATCTTCTCATCCGTTCCCAACCCTGATCCCAATCGTGGCTGATAGGGGAAGCACAGAACTCATCCTTGCACAAGGATTCCAACGGAGCCCATATAGAATTCAAGTTTTCAGACTTAAAGGTATGGTCCAAATGATAAAGGTAACGGGTCATGAACCGCTCCTTGAAATCGGGGTTCTCCATCAAGTTCTTAAAGATCTCGATGAAGATTTCCTGCTTATTCGCCCAATTGACAGGGTTCTTACCCAAACAGAATTGGATCATGTCCGTACTCTCCTCCGTATAGTTGCCGCCTCCTTCATAAAGGCCAAAGCCGAAATCCACGTCATAGACAATCCAACGGAAACGGCCATTCTGACGCTCACGCCACAACTTCGTGTTGTTGCCGGGCCAGTCGGTGTTCACGATAAACTGCTCGAATATCTGGTAGTCAATATAATAATCAATATCCATCAACTGACCGATCTCCTCAAGGAACGTAGGAGAGGTCTTGTCCTTCGACTTCAATGCCGCAATCAACTCATTATAGCCATCCAGCGTACCACAAGAAGCAGAGATACCCGCCTCACTGACCTCGACAACGTCAAGATCCTCTTCCTCCACGCCATATTTAGCATAAACCAAATCCTTGTTGCTTCGGGTACGCAATCCCATCATTCCCTTGTATTCACCATTGATATAGTAAGCCACTGGCTGGAAATGCTGGCAATCGAGTCCCATGGACCTTGCAATCTCTTGAAGGAGGGCATCCCGAATCATGAAACTATTATAGCCATTTCCACCATTACGGATGTGAAGGCTCTTAAACTCCTGCGGCTCTTTTGAACCAAAGAATGCATATTTGAATGCAGAACTACCTGTCTTCTTGGAAGTATTTACCTTGAGGGACTTCACGCCATTCGTACGGGAACAACCGCCGACGACACCCACTTCCGCCTCTTGCGAAAGGATCGTCTTTCCGTCCACGATATATTCGAAATTGGCTGGTCGCTTCCAGTCTTGGTTATAGTTGGCACTTTGGCTAAGGCAACTCTTCGTCGGATTAGAGACACCATTCGTACCTGTGACAGCGATTCCATAGGTATTGTCCGTATAATCCTTCTTGCTGATGGCAAGGGAAACAATCGGAACCGTGAATCCATTACAATTCTTGTGCTTATCATCCATAAAGATATAGGAACCCGTTGTAACAGCGCTGTTTAGGAGTCCTTTTTTAATCGCCCTCGCACGTACCACAATGCTTTTTTGGTCGTCCTGCCTCTTTATTTCAATAGGATTATCATACAGCGTTCCATTCTTATCCGTCGGCTCGGACCCATCCACAGTATAGTAAATTTTCGCATCGGCCGTAGAGGAGGTGATGGTCAAGCTAACCGGTCCGTCCACAATGCCTGACTGCGTTCCGAAGACCGGTTTTCCGCAACGGGAACCCAAACTCGTATATGCGGTCGTATTATCCTTTTCAGGAGTAGGATTCATATAGCCCACACTGCCATCTTCGTCAATACCGTACGAAATGTGGGGAACCATCGCACCGTATTTAATGTTACCGATTTCTTTTCCTGAGGCATTGTAAAGCAACAACGTACCGCCATCCGGATCCAACTTATAAGGAGCCGAACTACTTCTCTTACCTTCTCCGTCGAAGGTGCAGATAAGGAAAGCATCTGGTTGAACAACAAGACTTTGGGAAACAGTCCACGACCATTTCTCCGTGCCTCCCTTTTTCAAGTTCTTAAACACATATCCTTTGATGTCAACTTTGGCATCGCCATCGTTGTATAGTTCCACCCATCCATTATAATTGGTATCCGCCCCCCTATAGGTGGAGATGTTACAGGGCATAAGTTCATTGATAGCAACCTCTGCCATAACACTCGTGGCACTCGCAGTCATCAATAGCGACAACAAACTAACTAATTTCAAGTTCTTTTTATCCATAATCCCCTATTCAATTCATTAACACTTGTAGAAAACTGTAGAAACGATGAAAATCACCGCCTACCCAAGGACAGCTCCCTACGCAAATATAAATATACACAAAATATTTTAATAAACCCTATCCAGAGGCAGATATTTCAAAAATCATACCATTGGTCAAGCATTTGACAACAAAGTGACCCAAAGGCTCCATTTAGCATCTAGATAATTGTCAACTATTTGCCATTTAGCCGTTTACAAATTACTATTTCACAAACAAAGAATGTTCTTTTCGCCCCTCCAATTTCCCAAGTGGCGACATTTTCCACTATGAAAAAACAGATAAAAATAAATTATGACCATTAGAACCCCACTCATTGAGACGAAAAGCAGAACGAAGGGATGATTGTCAACAGCCAATTCCCCCCAGAACCCTCCCATTATGGAAGGGCTGCAACAAGCCTCAGAGGCGTTCCACCAAAATAAATGCGTGTTCCTTCGCTAGCGATTGATTGTAAATCAAAACCCTATTAAAATCTGAACGATTGCCTTTCCTGAATGTCAACACATCCGGAATGGACTGCGACTGCAACACATTGGCCGCCACCCACAAGGCAAAGGAAGTAGAGGTCATATATTCGCCGCAAAGATGTTTATAATAAGCGACATACGCCGAATCAGGAAGATGCTCTTCCAACTGACGATAGAGATAATCGTATGTGCTGCTTCCGTTCCTGCCTAAAATGAAAAGATCGATCTCCTCCATCTTGATGGAATGCTTCATCAAGAATCGGGACAACTCCTCCTCCACATCCTCGATCGTGGAATGCTCCCAAAGAAAGGTATGGAGTCCCACCAAGCGGGCCATAGACTCTTGCCTCCGTTCGTTGCCCATAATAAAAAAGGCGGAACCCTCGCCATTCAACGTTCCTGGATAGGAACCCTCGAACAAGTCCAAATTACGGACAGGAGCCTTACGCCAGAAATCCCGAAGATTATAGATGGTGAAATTATCCGAGGTACGCTCGTCGATTCCTCCCACCAAGACGTTTTGCAAACCTTCGGAGAGACAAAGCATCGCATCACGAAGGGCATTCTCGAACGACAAGAAATGGTGGCAATAGGTTATGTTATAGCCAGTTAAATTATTGTGGAGTGCTATCTGCCCTGCCACTGTATTATGAGCCGAATTAATGAACGGGATAGGAGGCAACACCTGCTCCCCATAGACCTCTATCGAACGGGTAAACTTCTCCAAATCAGCCAAGCAAGCCAACCCTGTTCCTACAATCACCGCTTCGGGATTGACGTCGGCGAGCTGCCGCCTGCAAATAGCCGTGGCACCTAAACCCATCTTTATCACATGGGACATACGCCTCAACGCCATCGCATTGATATACTCCTTATAGACAGGCTCCACGCAGTTCATGGTGAGCGTCTCCTCATTCACCAAGGGATGAGTCAGGAATGAGCCATCGTACGTCAACTGTGGAGATATGATACCTATGGATTGGATATAGACCATGGAAATAAGAATTTTGAATTAAGAATTAAGATGCCTGAAAAGGCTACACCTTAGAAATCACAAGGGACGTGTCGGCTCCACCAAACCCGAACGAATTGGACAAGACATTGCGAACCTCCTTCTTTTGAAGGGAGGTGACCGGACGAATCGGCAACTCCTCCATCGGTGTCTCAAAACGGAGATTAGGGAAAATAACCCCATGGTTGATGGTCAGCAACGAGACAATCGCCTCCACCGCACCCGCCGCCGCCAAGGTGTGACCCGTATAGCCCTTCGTCGAACTGAAAGAAGGAATCGCATCGCCAAAGACCGTCGCCATCGCACGCCCTTCGGAGATGTCATTGTTCTTCGTACCCGTGCCGTGGGCATTGACATAGTCGATTTCCGAGGGTTGTAAAGAGGCTTTTTTCAAGGCTGCCCGTATCACCGCCACTGCCCCTTCACCATTGGGCGAAGATGCTGTTTGGTGGTATGCAGAATTAGCATTCGCATAGCCTTTTATTTCGCCATAGACAGGTCGCTGTCCGACGACCTCTTCCGCCTCCAAAACGAGGAATGCGGCTCCCTCTGCAATGGTCACTCCATCCCGATTATGGTCAAATGGATGGCAACCAGTAGGGGACAATATCTCTAAGGAATTAAATCCATTAATAGAAAAACGAGCCAAAGAATCCATGCCACCTACGAAAACGCGGTCAACCATTCCCGCACGAATCAGGCGAGCTCCCAACATGATGGCATTGGCCGAAGAGGAACAAGCGGTACTGATGTTCGCCACATGGGAACGGATGCCCAGCATCGACGCTATCCGGTTGCACGCATCGGAGCAATCCATGGAATCCACCAGATGGGCGAGCGAGGTATCTCCTGCCCACAACCTCGAATAGCAAGGCTCCGTCAAATCCATCCCCGCCACCGTCGTGGAACCGATGAATCCCATCGAAGACAAGTAGGGTTCGCAGCCAGACATCTGGAGCGCCTCCTTGACAGCTAGCAGACCCAAAAGGAAAGTACGGCTGTAATAAGGCTTCATCTCCAGCCCCGCCTTTGTAGCCAACTCGGCAGAAGAGAAAGGCACCTCAGCAAAAGGGAATCGGTCAAGCGAAGTCTTTACATACTTTGCCTGACCGATACCTGAACGTTCGGCTATCAGTGAAGAGAAATTACTTTCCACTCCACAACCTAAAGCCGATATAATACCGAAACCTGTTACGAAAACACCTCTCGACATTCGTTCTTATTTTCCTTGATTCTCAATAAACTGAGCCATTGTCCGAATAGAAGTTAAGACCTCACGGCGCATCTTCGGATCTTCCAACTTGATTCCATAGTTACGATCCAATAGGTGCGTCAACTCAATTGCGTCGATTGAGTCCAAGCCCAAACCCTCTACAAAAAGCGGAGCGTCTGCATCTATATCGGCTGGAGTAATATCCTCCAAAGACAACTGCTCTATGATTTCACCCTTCAATTTCTCTATCAATTCCTCTTCTTTCATTCTATACTTCTTTAAATTTATATTATTATCACAAAGATAAACATTTCCCCCTAAGTTTGCCATCATCGAATGGATTTTCGACGACTATAGTAAAGTGCCACGGCAAGGCAAAGGAATGAAAATAACAGCAATACGCCGCACTCAGGCAAGACAGACGTCCAATCGCCGTCGCGTACAAATATATCGTAAAAGCCCGAAAGTCCCCAATTCAGAGGAGAGATTTTGCTGACCAACTGCATCACTTCCGGCATGACAAAAACCGGAATCCAGATTCCTCCCACTGCTGCCATAATCACCACCGAAATGGCACCGAAAATCGAAGCTTGCTGGTTGCTCGTCGCTATCTTTCCTATGGCTATGCCATAACAGATCGCTGCGAGAGAGGCTGAGAGCGACATCAAGACAAGAGCCGGAATGCTCCGTCCTAACTCCAAAGCTGGCAAGCCCATAGATGGCAAGACATAGATACCTATCAGGAACATCAACGTCAACTGCAATATACAAACCATCAAATAAACCGATCCCTTGGCTGCCAGATAGAGCCAAGAAGGACACGGCATCGTCAACAACCGAGTGAAACTTCCCTCCTCGCGCTCATTGATGATATTTCCTCCCAAAGAGACTACGATGAGGAAGACGGCAAACATTCCCCACGCCGGCACGTTGTGCTGCACTGAATTGGGAATGATACGGGCCTTATCCAAACGTGCATACCGCTCGTTGAGCAAAACCATGTCATTCGGAATGGAGATATCGCCAATAGGCATGGGCACAATGGTATTGACCTCCACAACCACCTCACGCAAGATAAAACCTGTCTGCAGGGAAGCGGCATACTCCCGAATGGAACTTAAAATCGTGGATTTGAAGGAGTTCTTCGTAGTCGGATCGACAAAGATGGAGATGCTATCCGACGAGGCCAGAGAATCCGCCTCGCCCCCGAAAGCCTGCATCACACTCTGGCGTATCCGGCTACGGATGCGTTCCGTCGTATTGGCAGGAATCACAATACCGATTTGGTAATCACCCTTCGCCACCGCACGCTCTAACGCCTCTGCCGTAAGCGGTTGTCCTTCGTCCAATGAATCGACCTTAAATATGCCGGCCTCGCAGACTCCACGCACGATGGCGTCGCCCAACGAGTCACGATCCTGATTTAAAACCAACAACGGAATCTTACGCTCATTGATGGAATTAAAGGTACTATCCTGCAAATAGGCCATCAAAACCACCAGGAACAACGGCATGAGAAACATCATCGCCAAGCCCGGCCAATCTCGCAAAAGCAAGAGCGTATCCTTGTATATCAGTGCCTTAAACTTTCTCATAACATCAATCCCTCACCTTTTTTCCGGTTTTCTTCAAAAAGAGTTCCTCCAAGTTCTTGGTCTGCTCCTGTGCTATCAACGCCGCAGGTTCTCCCTCACAGATAACATGTCCTTCATCGACCAACGCAATATGGGAACAGAAATGCTCCGCCTCGTCCAAATGGTGCGAAGTATAAACCATCGTCGTACCCTCTTGGTTGAAACGCTTCAAATTCTCGATGATGACATGACGCGACTGCACGTCGATACCTACCGTAGGCTCGTCCAAGAAAAGGACTTTAGGCCGATGGAGCAAACCTGCTATCAGATTGACACGGCGCTTCATTCCGCCCGAATAGTGCTCAATACGACGATTGCGATTGGTGGTAAGATCGAAAATGGCCAACAAGGAATCAATCCGCTCCTTCAACTCCCGCTTAGGCAAGCCGTAAACACCTCCATAGACCATCAAATTTTCGATGGCGGTCAACGAAGGATAGAGGGCAAAATCCTGAGGAACCACCCCAATCATCTCTCGTATCTTGGACATCTCACGGAAGACGGAATAGCCACAAACCTTAGCCTCCCCGGAATCAGGGCGCACCAAACCACAAAGGATATGGATAGTGGTAGTCTTACCTGCTCCATTAGGTCCCAAAAGGCCGAAGACCTCTCCTTCGGAAATAGACAATGTCAGTCCGTCCACCGAAGGCGACGTATTGCCCCGATAGGTCTTCTTCAAATTACTTATTTCAATAATATTGGGTTTCAAGATGATTATTATTTAGGTTAGACAGCCTCTTTCAACTCTCTGAAGAAACGAGCCTCCAATTCACCTATCTTCATCAAGATGGCAGAAATCTCCTCATAGGAGTACTGCTCCCCTTGGCGTTTCTTAAAGATTCGAGCCGATTTGTATGCGAAGTCACGCCACATATCACCTATTTCCGTTATTCGCTTAGAAAACTCGTTGAGTTCCTGTATTCCCGTGATTTCAGCCGCCTCCTGCAAGAAGGCACCATACATATAACGGAAACCTGCACCACCCGTACCAATCTCCTCCAACATACGGATAACTTGCGCCAGATTGAGGGCAGCCTTGCGGGCTCCCATCTCCGACTCCCATTTCAAGATGCGCTTCCCCAAAAAAGGAATACCGTTGGCACCAAAATAAGGCAACCAACTAGGCTGCGAAGTCATCAGCCAGCAATTCTTCTTGATCGCCTTACGGATGAGGGGAGCCAAATCAGGCAACTGCTTCGGAGTCTTCTCAATCCAATACATCTGACCCAACAACGGATAGGTTCCGCCCTTGGCAAAACGTACCTTGATCAAATCTCGCTTCGAAATTGTAACTTTCTGCATGGCATTGGGATCGCTGACAATGTAGTTGCCAGTCTCCTCCTCCTTGCCTATGATGCAAATATTGTGTCCGTTGAAATGGAAACGGTACTCCATCGGCATATAAGGTAGGTAGTACATACCCACCACGCAACCAACCGGCTTACCGGAAAAAAGGATCTTCTCCATATCGGCTATGGCCTTCTCTTCACGGAGATATCTTTTAGTATGGATTTTAAAGCCCAGCAACTTCGAGATGCGTGAGAAAAGCACGCCCGGAAATGTACGGAACGAAGTAACCGCCATACCCGACATCTTAACAAAAGGCATGTGTGAAAAGAAAAGTCCACTGGCCAAACCGAAGATCATCGGTTCGGATATATTGAACCCATAAAAACGCAACATATTAGAGATCACGCCGTTCTCGCAATGCGCAGCTGGTTTGTGGTCAAATGTCAATTCCATATTCGTTATTCAGGAATAGTAGTAAGTTGTTCAACAGTGATGCGTAAAGCATCTGCATACTTTTCTAAGGTCTCACGATCCAACTGGGAGAAAACCTTGGGGTCAAAATGCTTGCGGATAGTACGCTTGGAGATACCCGTATAATCAGAAAGGAGATCCACATCCATGATGTTCTTAGCCGCATAGTATTCAAGCAGGCTCGTCTCGCCAGCCAAGACACGCTGACGAATCTCCTCACACTCCTCGTAGATACCATCCATGGTCAACTCCAAGGCATCGTTCTTCACGCTCCATCCGTCACTGATGACGCTCGTATATTTCCCGTTCTCATCCACTGCGTAGGCCACATCACGCAACACAGTGTTCTCAAAATATTTCAAATCTTGAGGAACTTCGTCCACCTTCATAACATTCTATTTAAAGATCCAACCATAATACAAACAAAAGAAAACCATCAACATACAGTCAACATACAGTAGTTGTAGGAGAAGCGGGCACTCTCCGGAACCATGACCAATATCTTCTGTCCCTTCTTCAACTTACCTGAAGCAAGGATTCCGTCAATCATGGCAAAAGCCGAAGCCGAAGCGATATTGCCCACCTCCGGCAAATTAAGGAACCAACGCTCCTCAGGGATATAGAAATTCAACTTCTTAAACTCCTCCAATATCCTATCTTTGAAGAACATAGAAGAGAGATGCGGCATATACCAATCGATGTCGTCAGGAGTGAAATTATGTTTCTTGGCCAACTCAATCATGAAACGGCCACCCAACGGAACGATGTTCGCATCCAAGATGCGGGTATCCTGATGAAGAGCAAAGAGCGACTGCGTCAACCAATCCGCCTGAGGATACAATGTCCATCCACGCAAGTTGCCGTTTTCATCCTTCTCACCTCCAGCATACATACAAGTCTCCTTCTCATTGGCATAAGAGATTCCCTCAATCCAATCGATGCGAAGGGAAAGGCCTGTTTCGGAAGGTTTATCCTGAACCAACAATGCAAAGGCTCCATCGGAAAGCATCCAACGGAGGAACTCCTTCTCGAAAGCCAACATCGGACGCCTCTCCAACTCCGAAAGAAGTTTTGACTCCTCCTGGAAATAACGAGAGTTCATCCAAGCCGACAGACGCTCGGAAGCACAAGCCACAGCATTCTTTGCCACCCCGCCCAAAATGGAAAGGTAGGCATATTTCAACGCCTGTACACCCGTACAGCAAGAACCGGCAAAGGAGACCACCTCCAAACTATGGGAACCGCCCAACTCACCATGAACCATCACGCCATGAGAAGGCATCAATTGCTCGGGAGAAGCCGTACCGCACGCCAAAAGATCCATGTCATCAAACGAAAGGTCACCCTCCTTAAAGAGGCCACGCACTGCTGTCGCTGCCATTTGGACATTCGTATGGGTTACATTTCCCTGATCATCCAAAGCATAATAACGGCTCTTTATTCCGTTCTTACCTAAGACTATTCTACGTGCCAAGGAAGGTCGTCCATTGACCATCCCTAGATGTTTTTCCATCTGATCATTAGGAACTGCCTCGTTCGGAAAGAACTTGCTTGTCCTATTGATGTACACAGCTTCACTCATATATTTATTTTCTTTCTATTTCCCATTTTGGTAGGCCATCAACTTATTCCGAAATGGAACAAATCAAAATGCCTAATTTTCATATTCTTTATTAACCAACCTATCTTTTCTTCGACGGGGTACTCCCCATCGTCACTCCACGCTATCTCCCGGCTTCCAAGAAAGGGAATAGCACGCCTCCCTCTTCTGGCGACCGATGAAGAAAATCCGAATCGGATAGGTCAAGTAAAAGACCAACAACCCGATAGGAGATATCGCGAACAAGATAAATATAAGATACCAACTAAACAATTTGACACGGAAGGCACGGTCGGGATTCTCGTACTCTCCTTTTCTCCGGATAAATTTGGCCCACAAGCCAAATATCCGATGACCCACCTTCTCGATATAGACAACGCCCGGTTTGTACTTGATGGCATCCGCAGCCATCAATTGCTCCTGCAAATCCGACCAATTGTCCAATTGCAAAGCCTTATCTATTATACAACCAAATCGGGAAGCCGAATGGATATCCTCCTCCGACACACCCGCACGAGGCCAAATGGAAGAAGCCTCCTTCTTTCCGTAAAAAAGCCAACGGATAACCGTAATGACACTCACCAAATTGGCTACATAGTCTTGTAATACAATGTGACCGACCAAATTACCACCCGCTTCAGCAACATATTTCCGAATCTTGCGAATGGTCATCAACCACATATTGCGACATCCATTGACAAAGATAATGCTTTTCCCTTTTAAATACTCTTTTATTGTAGGAGAAAGGAAAAAAGACTGCAAAGGAAGCGAAGGGGACAAATACCAAGATTGTCCTCCAACCATCACTAAATCAGCGTCTTGAACATCACTCAAATCGATTTCCCTAATTCCATACGGCGGAATTCCTAAACGAGCTTCCGGAAAAACTTCGAAAAAATTGTTTTTCGACCATAAAAAAGGGAAGGGACGCTCAGGGACAATCTCCTTATAAACCACTTGATGCCCTGCCTCAACCAAGGGTTGATTCATGCTTTTCAATATATCAAGCGCCTGCCCAGTTTGCGTATAATAAAAAACTACTATCTTTTTAGCCTTCTCCATTTTATTAATCTTCTTGCAATTTCTCCATCTCTATTTTCAAACCAAGTTTAGGATGGTTCATCTCTATTCTAGGAAAGTCCTTTGAAGAGGTCTCCGACAAACGAATCTCCAATGCCGTGATCATGCCCGACAAGTCAGCTGCCAGCCACTGCTTCCGACTCAAGTCCGTCTGATAGGAAGACTTTCCGCTTGCCGTCTTCAGCCTATAGCCCACCATATTATCCTTCACGTATTTCGTCGCCCTAAAATCCGAAGGGATATCCAACATCAATAACGCTCTAAAATCACGTTCAAAAATCGAAAGAATCGTTTTACGCTCCAACTGCTCCATACAATGGTGTACGACAAAAGTCTTCTCACCCACCTCAAAATCAAAAATCGTCATCCCGAAATAGCTGGTGAAAGCCAAACGATAAGCATCCGCATCCGAGGGTGCCACGACAAGCAACCCACTGAAACTGTTCGACTTATAATTTATCACCGCATTCAGGACAAGCGTCGAATCACATCCATCAAAAAGAGGGAAAAGATCCTTACGGCAGGCGGTCTCCTTTCCTTGCTTCTCCATTCCCTTAAAGAGCGATGGCGTACACGAAGAGAGTGAAAAGAGCATTAACCCAATAATCAATAGACCTACCGCGCGCATTCCCTTGCCTATTACTATTTCACATCAAAAACGGAACTTGGGATGGAGACATTCAACTTCTTGTTGGAAAAGAAATACTCCGTATAGTCAGGAGTGGCCGACTGTCTCCTTGAATTTTCGATCATCTTCATCGACTCGACAGAGAGATCGCTCTTCAACAAAACCAATTCTATCCGATCCACCATCTTCTTGGCAGAAGCGTTCTTAGGCGATACCTTTACCAAGTAAGTGGTCGCATTTTGCCAATATTCCAACTCATAGTTCGCCTTCAACTCCTGCAAATTACCTGTCATGCAAGAAGAGATAACTTTGGTCATCTCCTGCATAAGGGCATTGGAAGAGATGTTGCGCACATCCTTGATTCCACCCATCTCCATCAACAATTTATCACCGTTGATGACAATCTTTGATTTTTTAGGCTTTACGTAGTCCAAGCAAACTTTGTCTGCTTTGGAATAATAGAAATTGCCCGATGACTCAATATCCTTCTTCATCATCGCCATGTGCTTCACTTGCTTGAAATCACTTTGGATAGAAGAGACCTGCATCATCTTTCCCTTTACGGAAGAGATAAACGCCGCCTCATCCTTCACGGCAGTCATATCACTTTGAGCCATAGCGACAACGCTCGTAGCAAGCATCATCAAAGCCATACACCATTTTCTCATACCCATACTCTAATAAAAAACATTAAACAATTTATCCACCCTCATCACCTTGTATCCTTCGTCGGAAAGATGCTGCAACAAGCGTGAAAGCAATTCTGGAGCGAACGGAAGCCTATCATGCAAAAGTATGACAGCTCCCGGCGTTATCTTCTTAACCACTCGGTCATAAACCGCGTCTACATCGTCCGAAACCGTGTCATAAGAACGGACACTCCATCCAATCACATTGTAATTGAACTTCGCCACCGCATCACGCACCCACGGATTGGTAATGCCAAACGGTGGTCGAAAGAAATGGACCGGCACACCTGTCAAAGAGGAGATCAAGCCATCCGTCTTCCGTAATTCGTCCACCATCTTCTCCACCCCAAGCAGAGGGAAGTTATTTTCATGCGAATAGGAATGGTTACCTACCAAATGACCCTCTTCTTGCATCCGCTCCACAATTGCAGGATAAGATTCCACATTCTTACCCACACAGAAGAACGTCGCCTCCACCTTCCATTCTGCCAAGATATCCAAGACCTTAGGCGTATAGTCGGGATGAGGGCCATCATCAAAAGTCAAAGAAACAACCTTGTCTGTAGTATGCTTTTTGCAAAATGCCTTCACATACACACCTGATGAAATCGAGTACGAGGCGTAAACCATAAACGCCAGGAACAAGAGAGTTAAGATGACAATAAGCGGTACAACCATATCTTAATCTACCTTTTCCAACAGGAACAACGAGCAATTGTTGTTCCGATAGGAGTTGAAAACTAATATCCTGCGTAATCCTTCTGCCTTCCCTACCGGACGAAGAGCATCTGGGACAGTCTGATACCTCAACAAGTTGGCTGCACACCAAACACCGAACGAAGAGGCCGTCTGATATTCTCCGCAGAGATGCTTGAAAGTAGCTTGCATCTTGCCCACCGGCAACGACTTCTTCCAAGAAAGGAGGGTGGCATCCATCTTTGCATCTCCACTTTCGCCCAACAGGACGCAATCTATATCTTTAATAGTCAATCCGCAAGAATCCAAGAACGACTGTACTTCCGTTCCATCGGAGGTACTCGCCAAGAAGGTGCGGAGTGACGTTATTTGAGCCACATCCTGAGAAGTAGGCTGAGACGAAAGCAAGAAGAACTGTGCTCCTTCCCCCATCTTAGCTCCCGAGCGCCAGAAACCCATACGCTCCATCACACGGAACTCGGTATCTGTCACCTCATCTATTCCACCCACCAAGACATTCGAAGCATCACCGTCCTCCAGCTGCATCATGGCATCCAAGAGAGCCGACTCAAACGAAAAGCCCCGATGGACATAGGTGAAATTATAGCAGGGGCACTTCAACAGCAACGCCACCTGACCACCTATTGTATTAAATGTAGACTGAATAAATGAGGTAGGGTTTAATAACCGCTCGTCATTCTCGATGATTGACTGGAGGAATTTCTCCGTATCGGCCAAACATCCCAAGCCTGTTGCCGTGATAATCGCATCGGGAAGAGTCCCATTAGCCCCCTCCACGCAATTCAATGCCGAAGCCACACCCATCTTGATGACGTGGCTCATACGACGACGCAGGCCAGCCTCCTTGATACAGACCTTATAGTCCGGCTCGATAGCCCTCAGGCACTTCTCGTCAGCCGACGGAACGACCGCCGACGAGAGGAACGAATCCGTAGCGAAAGTAGGCTGCGGACTGATGGCACTCATATTTCGAATATAACACTTCATCCAGTTTCCTTTTTATTCGGCCGAAAAGACCAAAGAAGAGACATTTCCGCCAAATCCGAAAGAGTTGGACATGACGACTTTTACGCCTGCATGAGGGATAACCTCCGTTTCGGGGTCCATCGCCAACTCCTCGATCCTATTTTTAAAATTAAACGTCGGAAAGATAACATCACGGGAAATGGCAAGAGCCGAATAGACAGCCTCTATGCCGCCAGCCGCACCCAACGTATGTCCAGTATATACTTTCGTAGAACTGAAACGCGGCATCTTCTCGCCGAAAAGACGACGCATTGCCATTCCTTCCGACTGGTCGTTGTTGCCTGTTCCCGTTCCATGGACATTCACATAATCAACATCCTCCGGACTCAATCCTGCTCTCTTCAGAGCACCCGACATGGCCAAAAACGGACCGTCACCATTTGGAGAAGTCGCCGTCTGATGGTAAGCATCATTGGCATTCGCATAACCGGCCAAACGGCAATAGAACTTCCCGTTCTTTGGCTTTTCCCGTTGAAGCACAAGGAATCCTGCAGCCTCTCCCAAGTTCAAACCAGCACGTGTGGAATCAAACGGGCGACACAGTTCCTTGTCCAAAATCATCAGCGAGTTGAACCCGTTTATGGTGAACTTGCATAGAGGGTCGATGCCTCCAGCCACCACCACATCAAGCTGGTCGTGGTTCAAAAGACGATCGGCCAACATCAAGGCATTCGCCGAGGAGGAACAAGCCGTGCTGATGGTAGAAAGGAACCCATGGATGCCCAAGGCAGAAGCAATCTGCTCCGTGCTGTCTCCACAATCATGTGAAACGACATCACGAAGGCGACCACCGTCTTCCTTATTTTTCATCTCCACATAAAAGTTCTCGCTCAGGTCCATTCCACCCGCCGAAGTCGAAGAGATCAATCCAATCCGCAGACCGGAGTGGGGATCCACCCCCGCATCACGAAGAGCCTCCTTGACAGCCACCATACCCAACAACGCAGTACGCGAATAGGCCTTCCCTGAAGGGAGACCCAACATTTCTTTCAACTGATCGTTGGTCAGATTGATTTGACCAACAGGTACGTCATGCGAAGTGGAAAAATGGGTGAGGGCGGAAATACCCGTTCGCTTGGAAACCAAGGATTCGAAATTCTCCTCCACATTGTTTCCAATTGCCGAGATAACCCCTATGCCAATGACATAACTTCCCATTTATTTCTGATTAGCAGTAATATACTCAGCCAACGTACGAACTGAATAAAAAATATCCTTGCCTTCCTTCGGATCAGCGATATGCAATCCGTAGTGTTTCTCCAACAAGATGATTATCTCCAATGCATCAATCGAGTCCAAACCTAGTCCGCCGTCACCAAACAAAGGTGCCTCTGTATCAATATCAGCAGGAGTAACATCTTCCAAATTCAACGACTCAACCAACTGAACTTTCAAGTTGCTTATCAATTCTTCCATCTGTCAATTATTTGTGTGATTCTTAACAATATATCTTTAACTATTAATTTTATTCCTCAACCAAGAAAATATGGGCAGCGTAGTCATCTCCAAAGAAATCCACCCAGCCCGTCAGCACGGCTTTCACCGTTCCTGATGCAATTGAAAGCGACGCCAACTGCAACATCCTCTCCTTATCCAACTTTCCGTCGATCAAGAAGAGATTCTCGCCCTTAAACTTATGTCGGATGCAAATCTCACCCATCACGATATTCGCCAACGTATAGACGAAGACAGCAGGACTTGGCTGATAGCAAGCCCGATCGTCGATGATGCGCTGATGGTTGCAATCCGTCTCCAACGAAGAATATCGGTTGGCCAAAAGCATGGCAACCTCCTCCTCTTTGTAACGATCCCGAAGATTCAACCCCTGCAGAAGATGTTCCACCGCCGTGACTCCCAACTTACACAAATCATCCATCTTGGAGAACTTCATGTAAGGCTCGGAAACAGCCTTGAACGCCGCACGGATGAATGCGCCATAATCCTCCGTCGAAGAGCCGTCGAACACCACCTTCCCATCTACCTTGATGGTTTTGTCGGAAACGACGCACTCATGAGTGACCTTCCCCTTTCCTATCGTATAGTTGCGGTGTCCCTCGCTCTCCGTAGAGAAGATAACAGCCGCATTACAACCACCAAAACCAGAAGCGGTCTTCAGAATATTATTCATTCGGGCAGGCTTCGTCTCCGTAGTGACATTGACCTGAACGGGAACTCCCAACTCAGCATAGCCCAACGTACGGTACTGCATCTGCCTACGCATCGACTCTACACAAAGAACCGACTCTATCAAACCAGACGCACCCAAAGTATGTCCGAAATAGCCCTTCAAACTAAGCAACGGACGACTCGCCAAACCAGCCAGATCAAGCGCCTTCGACTCCATTTCGTCGTTATAGACCGTCGCCGTTCCATGCATATCGACCAAGTCGATCTGCGAAGGTTCAAGACCAGCCTCCTGCATGGCCGAACGAATCGCCAAATTCAACTCGTAACCTGTTCGGGAAGGACCTGAGATATGGTTTGCATCGTTGCTACTAGCACCGCCTGCCACCATGATCGGACGAGCATCCCCTATAAGAGACTTATCTGCCGTCAAAACCATCGTAGCGGCTCCCTCTCCCATCGACAAACCATCACGATCCTTATCGTAAGGTTTACAGGGATTAGGACTAACCGACTTGAACGACATGAAACCAGAGACAACAAACTCCGTAACCATATCACCACCCACCAAAATCGCATGGTCATAGAGACCCGACTTCAGCAGACGTTGTCCCAACATCACCGCAAGCACGCCGGATATGCAGGCATTGGAGATAACATAAGGCTTATTGCCCGAATGGAAAAAACGGGAAACCCGCGAAGCCATCTCCGCCAATTCCGCATCAGGATGAAGAGACGAAGAACCGGCTAACAAATCAATGTTTCCTTTCGTAGAAGAAAAGATAAAAATAGTACGGGGCGAAGAGGCGTCCACACCGCTACGCTCAATGGCATCAGACGCAGAGAGAATCATCATCTTCTCCAAACGATGATAATCAGACAATTCGTTCCACAAAGTATGGGACGACAACTCTGCATCGTCAATACGGGATGCCATGAACGGTTCTGGATAGACCGAAGCATCCTCATAATATTTTATGCCCGTACGCTCGGCAATAATCTGATCCGCATTATCGCCCGTCGTAAAACCCAATGAAGTGACTACATTGTCACCTGCAACATATACTACTCTACCTTCCATTTCTTCTTCCATTCCATAACCACATCCGGACAATACAAGACCAACTCGAAATTCTTGTCAAGAAAGACCTGTACACTCCTGCCAGTCGCTACCAACTCATTGTCCGACTCACGGAATATGGAGTATTCAAAAATTATCTTTGCCGACGAAGTATTGACGTAGCGGGTTTCGATGATAGCACGGTCGCCCACATGCAGAGGCGACTTATAGACACAATTGACCTCCACTATCGGCACCATATAACCTGCCGCATACAAATCCATATACGACAAATCAAAGTTTCTTCCGAAAGACTCCCTGCCGTCCTCAAAATAACGTATGTACTCGCCGTGCCACACAATGCTCATTGAGTCCACCTCGCTAAATCTAACCTGGATAACAGTCCTATCGACCATCGAGGAAACCTTATCAACCGCACCCGACCTTTTCATTCCTTACGTCGTAACTTCTTATAATTGCAAATGTATAATAAATATTCAAATGAACCGCCTTTCATTCTTTAGTAACCTCTTGTTCCTTCGAAGAGTTCTCTTTTTTCAAAGCCCCCTTAAGCTGCCCCGTAATATCCTCCATATTGATATAAGGAAGAATTGTAGGGACAAAAGCCCTCAGCGGCCCATAGAACTTCGATTCAGGAGCCTCACCATTATTCACCAACTCCAACCGATGGTTGGCGAGGTCGAAAAGATTGATGAAGACACTCAATATCAAAGCAAACTTCAAAGAGGAGAAAAGTCCTCCCAAAAGTTTGTTCAACCATCCTAATGAAATGAGATTGAATAGATTGGAAAGCAATTTAGCCAAAAACCAAACAGCAACCATGCACAAAATGAAGGTGATAAGGAAAGAAAATATAGGAGAAATCTCCCTTCCCACACCCAAAGCCTCCAAGAGATAAAGGGATATGCCCGAATAATACTTGGCGACATACACACTTAGCGTGAAACCGACCAAACTAGACAGTTCCATAATAAAACCCTTCATGGCTCCCCTTACGAAGCCAATAAGAAGTAATATCAACAAAATAATATCTAAGCCAGACATAGTTAATCCATCTCGTTGTTGTAGCTTATTTAAATGGAGAATCAAAAATTCATCCTATATAAAAAAGGTCGTCAGACAACTTAACGTGGCTGAACGACCTTATTTTATTTCAATTCCTATCAAAGTTTCCTTTGAACCTCAATTTGCTCGAATCCTTCAATAATATCGCCAACTTGGATATCATTGTAGTTTTGGATATTCAAACCGCAATCGAGACCAGAAACAACCTCCTTGACATCATCCTTGAATCGTTTCAAAGATGCGAGGTCGCCCGTATAGACCACGATACCGTCGCGGATGAGACGAACCTTGTTCGTACGCTTGATCTTTCCCTCACGAACCATACATCCAGCAATCGTACCGACCTTCGTAATCTTGAAGACCTCCTGTACCTCTGCCGAACCGGTAATCTCCTCCCTCAACTCTGGAGAAAGCATACCCTCCATAGCCGCCTTGACCTCTTCGATAGCGTCGTAGATGATTGAATAGAGGCGGATATCGATCTCCTCCTTCTCAGCAATCTTACGAGCAGCCAAAGATGGACGGACTTGGAATCCGACGATGATGGCATTGGATGCAGCAGCCAACATCACATCCGACTCGGAAATTTGTCCCACAGCCTTGTGGATGACATTGACTTGTATTTGTTCTGTAGAGAGTTTCAACAATGAATCGGACAAAGCCTCGATAGAGCCGTCCACGTCTCCCTTCACGATCACGTTCAACTCCTGGAAGTTTCCGAGGGCGATACGACGACCGATCTCGTCCAAAGTCAAGTGGCGGGAAGTACGCAAACCTTGCTCACGCTGCAACTGCAAACGCTTGTTTGCCACCTCACGAGCCTCCTGCTCTGTTGGGAGGACGTTGAAATTGTCACCTGCCTGAGGCGCTCCGTCCAAACCAAGAATCAAAGCAGGCTCCGAAGGACGAGCCTCCGTGATGCGCTGGTTACGCTCATTGAACATTGCCTTGATCTTTCCGTGGTTAGTTCCAGCCACGACCACATCACCGACCTTCAACGTACCGTTGCTGACAAGAACCGTAGAGACATATCCACGACCCTTATCCAACTGCGACTCGATGATGGAACCCGTAGCCCTACGGTTCGGATTAGCCTTCAAATCCAACATTTCAGCCTCAAGGAGCACTTTCTCCATCAACTCCTTGACACCCGTACCCTTCTTAGCCGCAATGTCCTGGGATTGGTACTTACCACCCCACTCCTCCACGAGGTAGTTCATATTGGCAAGGGACTCCTTAATCTTATCAGGATTAGCCGTCGGCTTATCAATCTTATTAATAGCGAAAACGATAGGCACACCAGCCACTGAAGCGTGGTTGATAGCCTCCACCGTCTGAGGCATCACATCGTCGTCGGCAGCCACAATGATGATGGCGATATCCGTCACCTTAGCACCACGGGCACGCATAGCCGTAAATGCCTCGTGACCCGGAGTATCCAAGAAGGTGATTTGCTGACCATCCGACAAGGTAACGTTGTATGCACCAATGTGCTGGGTGATACCACCCGCCTCACCGGCGATTACATTCGTCTTACGGATATAGTCCAACAAGGAAGTCTTACCATGGTCAACGTGACCCATGACTGTTACGATAGGAGGGCGGCGAACCAAATCCTCCTCCTTATCCTCCTCTTCGTGGATAGCCTCAGCAACCTCGGCACTAATATATTCCGTCTCGAAACCGAACTCCTCGGCAACGATGTTGATAGTTTCAGCATCCAAACGTTGGTTGATGGACACCATAAGACCCAAGCTCATGCAAGTACCGATAACCTTCGTCACAGGCACGTCCATCATAGTAGCCAACTCGCTGACCGTCACAAACTCCGTAATTTTGAGTTTGCTTTGGTTCTGGCGTTCCTGCTCCTCCAACTCCTGTTGCTTTAGAGATTGCAACTCACGTTTATCACGTCTGTGCTTAGAGGATGTCGTCTTTTGACCCTTGCTCGTCAAACGAGCCAACGTCTCCTTAATCTGCTTTTGAACAGCCTCTTCGCTCACCTCAGGCTTAACAACAGACTTCTTGAATTGTTGTTTCTTCTTGTCGCCCTGTTGTTGCTTATCGTTTCTATTCTGCTGAGGTTTGCCGCCCTTTTCGCCTTGGTTACCTCCGTTAGTCTTGCTATAGTCGGCGATATCCACACGCTCCTTCACGATACGCTTGCGCTTCTTGCGCTTGTCGTCCGTCATATCAGGCTTGAGGTTGATGTTACCAACCACCTTCGGACCATTCAACTTTGGCACGTCCGTCTTTATCATAGAAGACTTGGAGTCTTGTGACTCATCGCCCTTTCCGAACGTACGACGTTGCTCACGCTCCTTTTTACGCTCCTCCTTGCTCTTTTTCTTAGGACGAGTCTGTTGGTTTAGAGCGGAAAGGTCAATCTTTCCGACAACGTTGATATTCGTATTCAACTCCACCTTTCCGAGGGAGAATACTTCTTGTTCCTTCTTCGGAGCATCCATTGGGGCATTCTCCGAATCATTGGAGGATTCAGCACCCTCCACCTCTTGCTGAGGCACATCATTGTTTTCCGCCGGAGTCTCGTTTTTAGTCTCCACAGGAGCAGTTTCGATGACATCCGACTCGCCTTTAGGCTCGCTCGTCTGAGGATCCTCCCCCTTTGGAGTCGTCTCAGTCTTAGTTGAACTATTCAAATCGTCTAAATTGATTTTTCCAACTTGCTTTATCTTAGGGAGCTGATCCTCCGGTATGACCGTCTTAATCTCTTCCTCCTTCTTGGAGTCACGGTTTTCGTTAGAGGCACTCGCCTTTTTATCCTTTGTTTGTCTTTGTTGAGTCACCTTGTTAGACTCAATTTTCATATTTTTATCTTTACTGAACGCACTGTACAACAACTCCTCCATCTCATCCGAGATTTTAGAATTGGGATCGGAAGATATGGTATGGCCATGTTTTTGAAGGAAATCTACGGCCGTAGCGATTCCCACATTTAACTCTTTCGCAATTTTACTTAATCGTATAGACATATTCTAACTTTAAAACTTTTTAAAAATTCATCACCGCACATTTGCGACTAAAGAGAGGCCACCGCAACGGATCGGTAGGCCAAAGCATCCCACTTCCTTTCCTAACGGAGAAGTGTATAAAAGAACTTCAGTAAAGAGCCATCGTATTATTCCTCGCTGTCTGACGAACCAGCCACTTCGTCAGCCTCAGCTTCTCCTTCGCTCTCGAACTCGGCACTCAAAATCCTAATGACGTCGTCAATAGTCTCCTCCTCCAAGTCAGTGCGCTTGAGCAACTCGTCCCTAGGAATATCAAGGACGCTCTTCGCCGTATCACAGCCAATTCCCTTCAAGATGTCGATCACCCAAGGGTCGATTTCATCGAGGAACTCGTCGAGGTAGATGTCCTCGCCGTCGAAACTGCCTGGCTCATCACGGAAGACCTCAATCTGGTATTCCGTCAACATGGTAGCCAAACGAATGTTCATACCACCCTTACCGATGGCCAATGAAACCTCCTCAGGCTTCAAGAAGACATCCGCCCTCTTGTACTCCTCCAACAAACGGATGGAAGAGATGCGGGCAGGACTCAAAGCCCTCGAAATGTACAATGAAACATTGCTTGTATAATTGATTACATCAATATTCTCATTTCTCAACTCACGGACGATACCATGGATGCGGGCACCCTTCATACCGACACAAGCACCCACTGGGTCGATACGGTCGTCGTAAGACTCGACAGCCACCTTGGCACGCTCACCAGGGATACGGGCAATACCCTTGATAGTGATGAGACCATCGTTGATTTCAGGCACCTCCAACTCGAACAAACGACGAAGGAAGTCGTTGGAAGTTCTTGACAAGATGATCTTAGGGTTGTTGTTGCTGCCGTCCACCTTTGCTACGATGGCACGGACATTATCACCCTTGTGATAGAAATCGGTAGGGATCTGCTCCGACTTAGGCAAGAGCATTTCGTTTCCGTCCTCGTCCACCAAAAGAATCTCCTTCTTCCATACTTGGTACACCTCACCAGAAACAATCGTACCCAATTTCTCCTTATATTTGGCAATCAAGTTATCCTTTTGCAAATCGAGGATCTTTGAAGCCAACGTCTGACGCAAGTTCAAGATAGCACGACGGCCAAACGATGCGAAATCGACTTTGTCGGTCACATCTTCGCCCACCTCAAAATCCTCATCTATCTTTCTGGCCTCGCTCAGCGAAATCTCAGTATTGTCATCTTCCAAATCAGCATCTTCCACGATCTTTCTGTTGCGATAGATCTCAAAATCGCCCTTGTCCGGATTGATGATAACGTCATAATTCTCATCCGTACCGAACATCTTTGAAATAACGCTGCGGAACGACTCTTCCATCACGCTGATCATTGTGCTCCTATCGATGCTCTTCAAATCGATAAATTCTGAAAAGCTGTCGATCAAACTTACTTCCTCTTGTTTAGCCATGACTATTTAAATCTGATAGTATATTTTGTATATTTTATTTTATCGTATTCGAATGTGACAATTTCCTTCACCTCCACCTTTCGCTTAGCCCCTTCCGGCTTCACCAGCTTGGTCTCCTCCAAACCGAAGGTGGTATCCGTGACATTGACCAAAATACCTTGGTGCTTCACGCCGTCGGCAAGCACTTCCACCTCTTCTCCCTCGTATTTGCGGTATTGCTCCAACACCTTGAACGGAGAAGTAAGACCCGGAGAACCAACCTCCAACTCGTAATCCTCCACTTCACGATCCAACTTCGACTCGATGTAGTGAGTCAACTCTGCGCAATAATCGATGGAAACTCCTTGGCGGGAATCGACTTCCACGACAATCTCATTATCCTTGCTGACAGTGACATCGACAAGATAACATTCCGAGTCTGCCAAAAAATCGCTAACTATTTGCCTTACGACGCTCTGTTCTATCATCACCTTTGTTTTTAGCAACAAAATAGGGGGACTCGCGTCCCCCACTCTATTCAACTAAATCTATGCAAAGATAGTATCTTTATTTAAAAAAAGCAAATTTATTGTTGATAAACTATATAACGCATAATGTACCTATTTAATATATAAGCTGTTAGAATTATATATTTTTCATAAGATTTTTATTAAGGAATGCATAAAAAATTAAAATTAGCTCCATAGAAATGACAGGAACTACTGCCAAACATAGCGCTAAAACCCTCTTTTTATAATCTATTTTGGTACTTTTGCCAAAATTTTAGAGAAGAGCACTATTCTATGTTAGGTACCATCGTAAATACCCTCACCATCATGGCAGGCACCGCAGTAGGAGCCACCTTCAAGCAAAGCGTGAGCGAACGCTATCGGAAAGTCCTTTTCGACGCTTTGGGATTAGCCACCATCGTCTTAGGAACCAACGCCTCCGTGAGCAACATGCCGAAGAGCGAATATCCCGTCCTCTTCATCCTCAGCCTTGCCATCGGAAGTCTTGTCGGCACAAAACTAGACCTCGCCGGGCGATTGGAACGATACGAAGAGAGACGTCGCACACGGAAGAAGACGGGGAAAGAGCAACCCAAACTAATCGAAGGATTGACCACGGGCTGCCTTCTCTACTGCATCGGCACCTTCTCCATCGTCGGTCCCGTGCTTTCCGCCCTTTCGCCAAGCCAAGGGTGGGACTTCGGAGAGGCAGGCAACACCTTCCTCTATACCAATGCCACGCTCGACCTGATCACAAGTGCCGTGCTCGCCGCCGTCTATGGTTGGGGGATGCTGTTGGCCGCACCGATTCTTTTCTGCTGGCAAGGAGCGTTCTATCTCATCGCCATCATCTTCCGCGATGCCATGCCTGAACCCATGCAAGTGGAACTCTGCATCGTCGGTGGTGTCTTGATTCTCTGTTCCGGCCTGTCGTTACTCAAGATTCGGGATTTCAAAACCATCAACATGCTCCCATCGCTTTTGGTACCCGTCCTTTGCTACACTGTCAAAATGTTATTTGTATGATTACGATCCGCAACGCCACACCGCAAGACGCAGAAAAATTAGTGGAAATCTATGCCCCCTACGTGGAGCAGACCGCCATCACCTTCGAATATGAGATCCCCAGCGTGGAAGAGTTCCGGAAACGTATGGAATCCGTACTCGAAAAATATCCCTACCTGATAGCGGAAATCGACGATGAAATCGCAGGTTTCATCTATGCCAACACATTCAAGTCAAGACCCGCTTATAGCAGGACGGTGGAAATCTCCATCTACGTGAAAATGGAGAAACGAAAGATGGGCATAGGCAAAGCCCTCTACGAAGAGATGGAGAAACGGCTGAAACAGCAAGGCATCCTCAACATGAACGCTTGCACCACATGGAGCGACACGCCCAACCAATACCTCACACACAATAGCCCAGAATTCCATCGACACATGGGATTCCAACCTTGTGCTCATTTCCATAAATGCGGCTACAAATTCGGCCATTGGTTCGACATTCTATGGTTTGAAAAAATGCTTGGGGAGCACGAAGAGAATCATGAAATATGAATCATGAAATAAAACACGTAAAGTTACCACGCAACGCCCATCCTTGACCATTTTTTACAATAAAATTCCAACAATTGAAATTTCAATCGGCCATTATTGTGGGGCCAATCTTTCGATGAATAGGGAATAACAATGCCATAAACTCATCCTTTCTCCCCTAATCCATGAGGGAAATAAGGGCCAATAAGATGCTACATAACATAATTTTGTATGAACGATTTATTATAACTAATTGTAAATTTGTAGCGGATATAGTGGGATAATTCCCATTATACCCAAACTAGAAATCCGTAAACACAAACGAAACTAATTAAAAAGAAAGGGGTAGAATGTTTTTTAGAGACTTTTATTATTAGACATCGAAAGTATAACTTACATTTATTGAATATGAAAAAAAAATTATTAACAGCGGTTTCTTTGGCCGCACTGGGATGCATGTCCCTCTCCGCCCAACAAAAGGGGGAGATTGCGACATGGGAGAACTGGGCCAAGTCGGCGATAACCTTTACCTTCGACGATGGAGCCAATGAAGTAAACTCACATTCGTGGGCAGAAAAACAACTGAACCAATACGGCTTCAAAGCCACTTTCTATGTAGTGACTGGATGGGCTGGAAACAGCTGGGGAACTTATAAAAGCTTCGCCCAAAACGGCCATGAAATTGGCAGTCATACAGATTCCCATAGTGGCAACTCAAGTGAGTTGGCCTCTTCCAAATCAACCATCGAGCGACAAATCGGGCAACCTTGTTTAACCATCGCCTATCCGAACTGTAACGAGATAAGCAACACATTGAATTACTACATCGGTGGTCGTATCTGCGGCGGTCAAACCAATGATAAATCTCCATCGAACTTGGCTCGCTTCGATTGCCAAATATGTGGTACACAAGGTATCAACAACACCAGCCAATTTACAAGTAGATGTACGGGAGCCAACGGTGGTTGGATGGTTTTCCTAATCCATGGTATTCAAGGATACGAAGGAAATGGTAGTTATTCGCCAACCAGTCAAGACGCTTTCACAGGAACACTAAAGTTCTTGAGCGAAAATAAAAAAGATTATTGGGTATGTACGGCACGTGACGCCATCATGTATCTTAAGGAGCGTGACAATGCGAAATTCGAGAAAAAAGGAGGTGACGCTTCCAGCGATGTCTACACACTAACCGTAAATTTGGATAAAAAACTCTGTGAGTGGGATTATCCATTGTCAGTCCGCGTCCCTACGCAAAACGGCTGGGCTAACCTCAAGGTGACCCAAGACGAAAAGGAACTCGAATTTGAGGAGAAAGACGGATACGTCTACTTCAAGGCCATTCCAAACAAGGGTGACATTGTCGTAGGTTCCGGCAAGCCAGCTGTACCAGAACCAGAGTTCACCGTTTCTGTTGCTGGAAAGGAATTCTGCAAAGATTCCACATACAAGGTTACTTGGACTATGAGTGGTGATGCTAACGACAGAACCTACGCTTTAAATTGGGGAACTGGATCTTCTTCTACGGAGGTCAACATTGCAAGCGTTAAGGCATCATCCGAATGGGAGAACAACGGCACTCCATATTGGGTTGTCGATAATATTACAAGCGATGATGGAAACCACGGAGGCAACAGCCGTTGGGGATCTATGTCTGGATCTGACGAATGGGTGGAGTTCAACTTAGGCAAGACCCAATCCATCGGTGGCGTTAAGATCGACGAGTGTACGGAGTACGACGTCATCACAAGCTTCGAAATACAATACGACGAAAATGGTTCGTGGAAGACCGCTTACACAGGTAAGATGATCGGACACGACTTCTCAGCTACATTCAGCCCAGTATCCACAAGCAAGATGAGATTGTTCATCAAGTCAACGGAAGGTGGCGACGGATGTAACATCAACTACGTAGAGTTCAGCGGTGTGGCAGGATATGTCATCAAAGAGGGCATCAATGCAGCAGGTTCCATCGATTGGAAGCCAAAGGCAGCAGGCACAGGAATGCTGACCATCACCAACGCAAGGGGTAAAGTCTTGGCTCAAACTGCATCTATGAAAGTAGCGAACTGCGGTGGCGGTGATGAACCTTGCACCAACTGTGGCAATCCAGATCCAGTAGCAGGAAGCGGTAATTATTTCGATGAAAACGGTGCTTATTTCGGCCCTGAGTGTGAAAGCGACGGTAGCCAATTGACAGGTGCCTTCTATACGGGTGACTACACTAGCCCATTCAAGACTTACTTGGGCAAGAGCGACGAAGAGATCCAAAAGAAATTGGATCAATTGTGGAATCACTACTTCGGAGGTGGTAGCAGTACCGTTTATTACGACAAAGGCCAAGAGGCTTACATCCTTGATACAGGTAACAACGACGTACGTTCAGAGGGTATGTCTTATGGTATGATGATCAGTGTGCAAACCAACCACAAAGAGGAATTCGCAAAACTTTGGAAATTTGCAAAGAGCCACATGTGGCACAACCCTAGCTCTGGTGGTGACGGATACTTCTCTTGGCAAGTTGGAACTAATGGAAATGCACAAGACCAAGGTTGTGCACCTGATGGTGAAATGTACTTTATGACCTCTTTGTTGCTCGCCGCTAACCGTTGGAACGAGAAGAGCTATATGGATGATGCACAAGCTATTTTGAAGGCTTGCTGGAAAGGCAATGACCAATCCTTGTTCAACGAAAGGGAGAAAGTCGTAACTTTCCAACCATCTTACGGCAACAAAGATTTCTCCGATCCATCATACGATTTGCCAGCATTCGTTGATTTGTTCTCACGTTGGTCAACCACCAACAACAGCACATGGAAAGAGGCTGCTCAAAAGACTCGTGACCACTTGTACAAATCATCTAACAAGAGTTCAGGTTTGTTCTCCGACTACAACAACTTCGACGGAACACCTCATGGCGTAAGCTTCAACAGCAACGCAGAAAAGTATATGTACGATGCTATGCGTTGTGCGATGAACTTCGGTATGGACTACTACTTGTTCGGTGCAGATGCAGAGAGACAAGAGGAGATGGCAAGGAGAATCATCGATTTCTTCGAGAGAGATGGTTACCAACACGCTCGTTTCAATTGGGACGGTACAGGCGGTTCTGAGCAATACACATTGGGAGAGACCGGTGCCAACGCCGTAGCTTGCTACGCTTTGATGAATAATCCAAGCTACGAAAAACAAATCAAGACCAACTTGAACAAGGCTTGGAACGCACAACTCGCTACTGGCACATATCGTTACTACGACGGCTTGGTTCACTACTTGTCTATGCTCCACCTCTGCGGAAGCTTCAAGATTTGGAAGCCAGCTCCTACTATAACAGAGAAGACTGTAAATGCTTCTGAATATTTGGGCGTTTCTTATAATGAGAAGACTACGATTGATTCGTTCGAGGATTGCAAGCTCTACAGGGTCACCATCATTCCAACAGCTAACAGCCTAAGAGAAGGCTACAACGAAAAGGATATGATCTTGGTGCCAAACCCAGCAAAGAACTATTTCGAGATCAAGTCGGCAAAAGAAGTTCAGTCTATCGACGTATTGAGCATGGTTGGCCAAGTAGTTTACAGCCAAAACAATGCTAACAGAGTCGAGATTAACCTTCCTTTTGGAACTTATATGGTAAGAGTGAAGACAACCGACGGTGGCTATTCCATCTTGAAATTGGTTGTTAAGTAACGGCTATAAACCTAATTTTGGAAGAGGACGTTTCAAGCAGGGACGTCCTCTTTCTTTTTCCTATAGATGACCTTTCAAAACAGAAAATATAGGCACTGACCATATGATTTTATTCGTACATTTGCTAATAAGATTTTTACACTATGATAAAGAGATTTGGAAAATTAGAATGTCTGGCGCTGCTACTCCTTTATGGCATCACCCTATTGTTGTGTAGAGGCACGGAAAATTGTGACGCCACCTGCGAATTCATTTCATATTGCGACTGCTCCGATAGTTCTGGCGAATACGAATATGAGATTACCAAGATGAGTAATCCATCCTTTCAGGAGGTCGTAGGAAAGAGATTTATCCAAATCAAAGATCTTGACACACTTCCAGTCTCCAATATCTACGAACTCTACAAATCAAAAGTCCACTGCAATGTAGATGTACTCTCTTTCAAAATCGGGAGCATGAAAGTTTTCCCGTTCAGTTTCTATTTTATGGGACCCCTAACCCCAGAAGGAATGCCCATAGACAAAGAAGGCCACAAAAATTTAACCGGTATGAAATAAATTAGCCATGAAGAAAATAACAAAAAAACTGATTTTCGCCATTTTATATACAACATCAATCTCCTTCTTCTTCATGACCGAAGTTATGGTTCGAATGTTCCAACACTTCGTTCCCAACTATGATTATGATTTGCCAATTGAAACATGGATACAATTTTTTATATATTGCCTACTCATATCGTCTGTACTATACATTGTGTTCTTCAGCGTCAGGAAGAAAAAATCTTCCCTCATCGCTCGAATTACAGCATGGTTGGGCTTGATATTCATCCTGACCCCTTATCCATTCATTTTCAACTATGTAAGTGTTTTTGGCGGTTCTTTGGTCTTTCTGTTCACACTCATGCTTTTGGACGGCCTCTACTATCTGTTGGCGAAGAAATTAGTAGATGAAAAGAGGGAAGTTGGAGAGAGTAACGAAAACCTACAATTGTAAGATTCCTAGACGCTGCATAACAAAATATATAAGCGGCTAAGGTCTTTCACAAGAGCTTGCCGCTTATCTCATTCACTTGTCCTTATGTGTTAAACATCCATGGTGAAGGATATATACTAATTATGGCTTACGTTTATTTTGGAACTTCACTCATGAACGTATTCTACTATCATCTAAGACATTGCAAATATAAGGGGAATCCCCTTCTGCGGAAATCGCCTATTTTGGGTATTTGAACTCTCTTTCGTAACAACAAATCGGTATTAGATTAAGAGTGATTCCCCATTTGGACGAGTCACACCCATCTTGGCTCGAAATCGTAATTCGTAAATAGCCATTACAAATCCCCACAGTGTTCCAATGTTTTCATCCACCTATTTGCGAATTGATTATTTTTTCTGTAACTTGGCATCTATATTTGTAGATGAATCCCAACAGATTAAGGAGCAATCCTACCTGATTACGGGTAAAATAACAATATAAACCTTAAAAAAAATTCAAAATGAGTGGTCTAATAGATGTATTAGGTTCTGTACTTGCCAACAGTGGCAGAAGTACAACTTCCGCACCTAGCAACGGGGGCGGACTTGGCGGAATTGATATCATGAGCGTTATCCAAGCATTCAACAAAAGCAGAGGTGGAAGTGCCAACAGCGGCATGAACATGAATGCAAACAACGGCGGCATCGACATCGGCTCTGTCCTAAGCCAATTGGGAGGAAACAATAGCGGCAGCTCCGACCTCATCAACATGATCCTAAAACAAGTCTTAGGAGGCGCTTTGGGCGGCATGAACTCTAACAGTTCCATCCAGACAGGATCGACAAGTAGCAGCAACGGTCCGTTGGGTAATATGTCCATGAGCGACATCGCTTCCATGGCAAAAGGAGCAGCAGTGATTTTGAATAGTATTTTGGCAAAGAAATAATCGAAGACTATGGATCAGAAAGTAAAATTCGCCAAATTGGTGGCAAAACTAGGTGTATATTTCGGTGCGGCTGACGGTAACTATGACGACAAAGAACGTGCATTCGTCAACCTCTTCATCGGTTTCTTGAAGACACAAAGCGGCATGACGGAAGATGTGGAGAACATTATCCGCGAAACGACCAACGAGAAGTATAAACTCGAGGATTTAGTAGCTGAAACCAACGATGCCTTGAAACACCTCACTGCCGAGGAGCGCAAGGGAACCATCGACAGCATCAACAGCTTCATCGAGACCATCATCGGAATCGACGGAAAGAAATGCACAAATGAGGAGATAGAATACAACCATTGGAAAGAGGCTGTAAAGGCCTAATTCCCATGATACCTCCAAGGCTCCGACGGCACCAACCTCGGAGCCTTTTTCAAATGCCCAACTAAAGCAAACAATGATATGAAAATTACAGCATGGAGCCTTAGCCTACTGTTGGCCGGCTCATTCGTCAGTTGCTCCAACGTAAGCAACAATGCAGGTGACACCCCAACCAACGATTCGGCAAGCGAAATAGCCCAAAACATCGAAGAAACAGCCGCTCCAGAGAATACGGCTCCCGCCCAAATCACGGTGGAATGGACAGAAAAGATGAACAATGACGCCATGCACAACCACGATGTCATCCTCAGTGAAAACGAATCGGCTAAATTCTCGTTGAAACCGGATAAAACTGTAACAGACTTCAAGGTGTTGGCTCTACAATTTGTAGAGGCAGACGAAAACGGCAAGGTGAAATTCAACCAAGAGGAGAGATTCAAGCTGGAGAGTCTATCCAAAGAAGATATTGTCAACGTACGCGGCGAAATGTTCGGCACCATTCCTAACATAGGCATCTCCTACAAGGACGGCAACGAGTTGAAGACATTCGCCATCACGGAGAGCGGGAAAGACGGCTCCTTGGAACTTATGGAGATAGAATAATAATTCAAGTTTCGCAAGTGATTTTAAGTTAAGTTGTATATCGCACGTTGTTAGCCCAGAATGGGCGTCACATCTTAGACAGGGGGTTCAATCCCTGTTTTGTGGACGGTGTGTGACGGGAACCCTGAAGGGGTGACCCTCCTTTTTGTTTTGTGTACTCTCCCATGTAACTTTGGTATCGACCAAAGGAGCCACTGCAAAACCGACATACGTCTCTGGCGTAGATACTTTGACACACGTGTTAGGCATCACGCAAGCCCCCATTGCCGTTTCCCCCCACTGCATACAATAGGTTTGCCATTCAATAAAATACCAGGCACGCCTTCCACCAACACATCCGATGCTTGAGGATATGTGGCAACATCCCCCACTGTGGCAATGGGTTTACCGTTCAATTTGGCGGTCAGTGCCGCACACTGCACAATCGATCCCATGCTGGTCGCACCAGTCAGGGTTACCATAAATTTGGGCATAGCAGATTACATTTTTTTTAATTTCACCTGATATTTCTGAGGCGTGATTCCATATTTCTCTATTCTATATTCATACATCTCTTCTTCATCTTTATCAAGGTCGAATCCTGTCACTTTCAATTCATGACCTAATGGATAGGGAGTCTGATAATAGCCTTCCAATCCATCTTCCGTGACGTGATAGCAGAACAAGTCTTTGCCCTTATCCTTATATACATAATGCGGGAAATAATTTTGGTCTCCTGGCTCCAAACCAGCGGCATCTTTTTCTCTCTCTATGTGTTTAATCCGGAATCGACAGTCATACCAATATGAATCACAATAATGGAGGATGTCCGGTCTATCTCTTTCGTAATCGTAAATGACCGTTCTCCTCTCTTCTGGAACCTCAAGAAAGTTTACATCTCCGTCTCTTTCCCCAAATTTTCCTGTGTTCCTAAAAAATATTTCATCCTCTCCTCCAAACGGATGCTTTCGCAGATAATAGACAGGTTCTTCTCCAATCATTCCCTCATAAAGAAGAGGGGGAAGGTTGGTATGGTATTTATCCAACTCCTCGCCTGTGATAAGCGCCGCACGTCCATAGTCGTTCAGTAACGGCTCAATATCAGAGATGTTTATTTTCAAATACTTATACTGGTCAAAACGCGAGCTAAGGCTTATTAGAACTCCGATTTCAGTCTGGTTAAACTCAAAATAAGAAAAATCAGCAAGATGATCTTTGGACACTTCGTAACCCAAGAGTTTGCTTTGAAACAGACGATAGTTTTCTTCACTGAAAAAATCCTCCAAATGATACAACTCTCCCGTCTTTGGATTAAAATTGTAGTATCTATATCCCGATCTCGTTGTTCCATATTCGATTCTTATCCTGAGATTACGTGAAAAACTATTATCATAAAATCTTATCGACGGCATTTCCTCCTCGTATGACCATCTCACAATATGGTCGATACCATCCACACAAGAGCCATCGGATCCATTGAAAACCACACCAAAATTTCTCATTTGAAGCATTGTGTTCACCTTTCGCTCCACCTCTTTATCCTCCATCTGTATATATGGAAACACATCATCACGCCCATACTGAAGACTGACTCTTTCAATTTTAATGATTTTATATCCTTCCAAGGGTTCGAACGGAGTTTCCTTCGTCTCTTCCTCCATTTCATGCGCCACTGCTCCTAGGATATTTTTCAATCCATTATAGACCTGGGAGCAACTTGAAAAAAAGGGGATAATTGCCATTATTAAAATGATGGTTCTCTTCTTACTCATAGTATATTTATTATGTTATCATTCTGTATCATTTTCAGGCAACGTCCGCATCGAAGAGACGATGTGCACATCGTCTCTACATTTGCTTCAATGCTACATCAGTTCCAACTTGTTCGATCTTCCATTTAAGGTTACCTTGGCACCGATCACTTATCAGCCCTATTTTTAGCCGATTTTACCACCTAAAGCCTTAATTGTTGTGCAAGAGGCACCTCTCGAAGGTCAATCTTCCTTGATGAAAATCTTCATTTGGCAATCAGCCAACAGTTGCTCGCCCACATATACGGTAGCAGAGACCAGGGAAACTCCCATAAACTCACTCTCGATCTTGATGGTCGTGCAAAGCTTATCCCCTGCTGAAGGCAAAGCATGTATCTTGAAATTCTTCAATTGACCGATAAAACCGACAGGAATAGGACGATTCTCCTGCTTACAGACATAGCCCACCCGAGCCGCAGCCGACTGCGCCACATGCTCTATGATGCCAGGTTCACGGAATTTTCCATCCTCAAAAAAGAGATTATCCTCGCGAATTGTCAAACTCGAATAGGAACAGACATCATCCACGCCATAAAAAGCATCCACCATCACGATAGGCGAACGTTGCGGAATGAGTTCCAAAACAGCCTCTCCTGCGACCACAGGCTCCGAAAAGAGACTTGAATGAGATACACTACCTTCTTGCATAAATAATCGTTTAATCAAGCCAATTCAGGCCAGAATGGATAAAAGTTGAACCATTGGTCGGGGTGGCACTTGATGCGCTCCTCCAAAACCTTCACATATTGCGCCAACAAGGCATCCTCCGGCTTTATCTCCCTCGTCCGTTTCACCGGCTCGGCAATGAAGAAACGGAAACTATACTTGTCTCGCCCCTCCTTCTCCGAGAAATAAAACACGACAGGAACCTTGAATCGGGAAGCTATCTGGAAAGGTCCCGCTGGAAAAAGTGCCTTTTTACCCATAAAATCGGCCTCCAAGAGATGCTTCTCATTGATGGAACGGTCGCCCTGGAAACAGACATACTCGCTATTGTCCAACGCCTCCTTGATCTTGAAAACATGCGAAAACTCGTCCTCATTGACCGGAATGACATGGTAGGCCTTGTCGCCCATCGCCTTTTCCAAAGCCGACTTTATCTTCTGATATTCGGCATCATACATCACCAGATTAAGTTTGGGAGCATAATTGCCGAAGAACTGTCCGCCGATTTCCCAATTACCTAAATGGGCACCAATCATCACGACACCCGTCCCTCCATTCAAGATGTTGAGAAAAGCGTCATAATTACAGAAATCATATTCAAAATGCGAATCCATCCCCGAAACGGCCGCTATCTTATCTATGATGATCTGTCCGAAACGATAGTAGTGCCGAAACACCATCCGGATGGAAGCCAACCTGCCCAAGCCATGGATACGCCGCCAATAACGCCAACTGGCCTTTGTTGATTTCGGAGCGAAAATGACAAAGTAAGGAACCACGAATGAAGAGAAAAGATAGGCTGCCCTCCTACCGCCATGCGAAATCAAAGCAATAAAAAAACGATGACCAAAACATCCTCCGCGCGACTTACCCGTCCACTCCGACATATTAATTTCCTAATTTAGAATTCAATAAATCATAAAAATCTTGGAACGTACTGATGCCGACGAAGTCAGAGTTTTTCAAACGGATACCAAAATTCTCTTCTACAAGGACTACCACATCCACTAGATCCAAACTATCCAAATCAAGTGTCTTCATCAATGGCGCCTCTGGCGAGATAACAGACTCCTCTACCTCGAACTCCTCCGCCAACACGGCATTAATCTTCTCGATAACCTCTTCTTTTGTCATAAGTATAGTATTAATTAAAAGTTTTTATAATCAAACTCGAATTCGTTCCTCCAAATCCAAATGAATTGGAAAGTACCGTATTAATCGGGATTTCCTTCGTTTCCGCCACGATATTTAACTTGGCAGAATAGTCGTCTGGATTATCGAAATTCAGATTCTTTGCCACAAATCCTCGCCTCATCATCAAGATGGAATAGACCACCTCGCTCGCTCCCGACATCCACAATTCGTGGCCAGTCATGGATTTTGTCGATGAAACCAACGGAGTCTTCTCGCCCCAAAGGGCAGAGATGGCCTTCGCCTCATTGGTATCCCCCACCGACGTGGAAGTAGCATGGGCGTTGATATAGTCGATGTCTTCCAACCGCAAACCTGCCCTTTCTATCGCCATTTGCATAGCCGACTGAGGTCCGTTCACATTCGGAATTGAGATATGGTCAGCACATGAAGAGAAACCATAACCCACCACCTCTGCCAAGATAGTTGCGCCCCGACGGACCGCCTCGTCATACGACTCCAAAACCAAAGCCGCCGCACCTCCGCTCGGAACCAATCCGTCGCGGTCGCGGTCAAATGGTCGGGAAGCCTTATGAGGAGCCTCCTCCCGAATTGAAAAAGTGCTGATTCCATCGAAACTTGCGACGGAATACTTATTCACCTCCTGCGCCCCTCCGCAGAGTATGCAGTCCTGCAATCCACTTTGAATCAACGTGTAGCCGATACCGATGGCATGGGATCCACTCGCACAAGCTCCAGCAATGGAAAAGTTGATACCCTTAAGCTTGAAGATCACCGAGAGATTCATGGAAACGGTAGAAGTCATCGACTGGAAAACAGACCCCGAACCGACCAAGAGTGTGGTTCCCTTCTCCCGAATTCCGTCAATGCCATTGATAATCGGAGCCGCACTGGAGTCGCCTCCCATAATGACACCCACGACATGATCCTTGATGAAATCGGCATCAATACCCGACATGGCAAAAGCCTCTTGAGCCGCCATGCAAGCATAGTAACCTTGCTCGGGCAACGAATGCCTCTGCCTCCTATCCACAAAACCACGTATATCGGGAAGCGCCAGAATTCCCGTCAATGAGGAACGGTAGCCCATCGCCTTACGCTCCGGATCCAAACCGATACCCGAACGACCGTGATACAACGAATCGGCCACTTCCTCCACATTCTTTCCTATGGAAGAGTAAGCACCTATTCCCGTTATGACTACCCTACGCAACATTTCCTACTATGTATATAAACCTCCGTTTACCGAAATAACTTGACCCGTAACGTAGGATGCCTCCTTCGAAGCAAGGAAACCCACAACGGCAGCAACCTCCTCTGGATTGCCGAAACGATGCATCGGTATCTGAACCTTCAATTGAGCCTCGTCCAAATCCTGCGTCATATCCGTATGGATAAAACCAGGAGCCACGGCGTTCACCGTCACGTTCTTCCTTGCCGTCTCCTGCGCAAGAGCCTTCGTCGCAGCGATGACCGCACCTTTGGCAGCCGAATAGTTCGTCTGGCCAGGCAAACCCTTCAAACCAGAAAGGGAGACCATGTTGACAACACGCCCGAACTTCTTCACCAACATATTCTTCAGAACCGCACGGGTCGTGTACATGAATCCGTTGAGACAGGTGCCCAAAACCTTATCCCACTCTTCATCTGTCATCCATATCAAAAGATTGTCGCGACGGATGCCCGCATTGTTCACCAAAACCTCGATATAGGTATCCTGATGTTCCTCTTGCCATTTTGCAAGGACAGCCTCAACCTCTTCCTTTTTGGAGACATCGAAACGGATGATCTCGCCGTCCGAGCCCTTTTCACGAACCAAGGCCAAGGTATTCTTAGCCTCCTCCTCGTTGGATTGGTAATTCACCAAAATATAATAACCCATCTCGGCAAGCTTCACAGAGCAAGCACGCCCTATGCCTCTTGAACCACCGGTTACGAGTGCTACTTTCATATATTATATTCTAATTTTTTCGATTAAATCAACGCTTTTTTCAAATATGCCTGTACATGCTCAATATCTTGATACTTCGTCGTATCATCTTTGAATACAGGGAAGAAAGCACGGATCTCATCATAAATTTTCTTCGTTTCCATCGAAAGATTCTCCTGAATACCCAAGCAATCCACAGCCTGAACAATCGCCATGAAATGGATAGCCATTACTTGGTAAGAGTTCTCAACGACACGCTTAGCAATCAAGGCAGAGTTGGTACCCATGCTGACAATATCTTGATTGTCGTTATTATTAGGAATAGAGTGGACATACATTGGATTGGAAAGCGTCTGACACTCTGCCGTCGTAGAGGTTGCCGTAAATTGGGAAGCCTGCAAACCGTAGTTCAATCCCAAAACACCCAAATTTACGAATGGAGGCAAGATACCATTGATGCGGTCGTGGAACAAATAGTTCATCTGACGTTCCATCAACATCGTCATCTTAGTGAGGGCGATCTTCAACTTATCCATCTCGAAGGAGACATAGTCGCCATGGAAGTTACCGCCATGGAAAACTGTCTGGTTCTCGACATCTACAATCGGATTATCCGTAGCCGAGTTTACCTCATTGATCAAGACACGCTCCACATTCTCAATCACCTCAAGCACTGGACCCAATATCTGAGGCACACAACGCAAAGAGTAGTAAGGCTGTACCTTATGTTTGAAGACGCTTTGCTTCTGCTCATCCGTATTCTTATATAGATAATCCTCACGTTTCAACAAGCATTTGCTGGAAGCGGAAATATCACGCAACATCTTGGCCACCTTCTGCTGACCCTCTTGACGACGCACTTGATTCAACTTCTCGTGCATGAAGTCATCATAAGAAGAAGCTATCTCGTTCAACATTACAGAAGCATAGATAGCCCATTTGAAGAGGTTCTTAGCATCGAAAAGATTCACCAAACCAATACCTGTCATGAAAGAGGTACCGTTTGTCACCGAGAGACCTTCACGTACATGAACACCGAAAGGCTTGATGCCCAACTCCTTCATGACTTTTGCTGATGATTGACGTTCACCTTTATAGAAAACATCACCCTCACCAATCAATGTCAAAGCAAGGTGAGCTAACTGAACCAAGTCACCACTGGCGCCTACACTTCCGTGCTCTGGAATGAATGGAACGATTCCGTTATTAATGAAATCCGTAAGAAGACGTACCAAATCAGGGTGGACACCCGACTCTCCTTGGATGAACGTACCTACACGGGCAATCATCGCCGCCCTAACATATATATCGGGCAACGGAGCTCCCGCACCTGTTGAATGACTACGAATTATGTTGTATTGCAACTGAATACGCTCGTCGTCGCTCACCTTATACTGAGCCATTGGACCGAACCCGGTATTAATTCCATAGATTACACGCTCTTTGGAAAACTTATCCAAGAACTCAAAACTATCTTTTACTCTCTTGTACACGTTGTCGCTAAAAGACAACTTTTCTCCATTAAAGAGGATCTTCTTAATATCATCAATAGATATAAATTCAATTCCTTGCGCCATTTTACATTTGTTTTAACTTACAAAAGTAAAAAATAAATAAGGAACAACAAAAGTCTTTGGGGATGTATAACTATTTTCCTTGAATTTTCCCTAAAGTTTACACACTTTTCACCCCACAATGCTGGTCAAAATAGCGCTTGACCCTTTGCATAAGGTGAACTCTACCCTCTCCACGCACATTATGTTCATAACCTGGATAGACCGCATAATCCACCAACTTTCCCTTAAGAACCGACTCTTTCAGGAAGGAAAGCGAATGTTGCCAAAGCACCACCGGGTCGTTGTCACCATGAATAAGGAGCAAATCGACAGACAAAGCATCCAAGAAACGGCACAACGCATTCTCCTCATACCCTTGAGGATTCAAGGCAGGCGTCTCCATGTAACGCTCCGTGTACATCACCTCATACAATGCCCAATCCATGACCGCACCACCAGCCACCCCGAAAGCGAAGAGTTCCGGACAACGAAGCAAAAGCCGCGTCGCCATGAAACCGCCAAAACTCCAACCATAGACACCCATCCGACGACTGTCCACGTAAGTCTTCTCCCGAAGCAGCCACTCAATCGAATAGCGATAGTCCTCCGTTTGGACAGCTCCTATATTTCGCCAAATCCTCTGCTCAAAGGCTTTGCCTCGGTTATCCGAACCATGTGGATCAATGGACATGACCACATAACCATTCAAAGCCATCATATATTCAAAACCCTTCGTGCCAGCCATCCACTCATTGCGGATCAACTGCACATGAGGCCCGCCATAAACATAGTAAGCAAGAGGATAACGTTTTTCCTCCTCCAAAAGGGCAGGACGGACAATACGGTAAAAGAGTTCTTCCCCCTCCTTCAAGAAGGAACCAATCTCCACCTTAGGCAATTCATACCCCTCATAGGGATTAAGGGCCTCATAGAGACAACACTCCGAATCATCCGTCAAGCTTCGCAAAACCACCTTTCCTGGGAGAGTAACAGAGGAATAGACATCGATAAAATAGGCATTTTTTGAAGAAAAAGCCACGGAATGGGTACCTATTTCCTTCGACAAAATACGCATAACCCCATCGGCCACCCGCACCGCACATATATCCCGATTCAATGGGGAGGAATAGGTGGAAAGATAGAGCAACTCGCCCGTCACCTCCGAATAGCCGCACAACTTCGTCACTTCGTAGTCTCCCGAGGTAAGTTGCCGAAGCAAGACACCCTCCTTACTATATAGATACAAATGGTTATAACCATCCCGCCGACTCTGCCATACGAAACGCCCATCATCCAAAAAGAGAAGAGGATGCTGTGGCTCCACATACTTATCGTCCTGCTCCTCAAAAAGCGTAGCGAGGAAACGACCATCCGAAGCATCGAAGGAGAGAAGGCGCATGTGCTTCTGCGGACGATCCACTTCGGCAAAAAAAATAGCGGTTCCATCGGGATTCCACGTCACGCAGGTCCAATAGCTCTCCTGCCAATCAGAAGTAGGGAAGACGACAGTTTCCCCTGACGTACAGTCATAGACCGCCAAACGCACCCGCTCGCTCGGAGAGCCAGCAGTCGGATATTTAAGGGGAGCAACCGTCGCCATCGGAGATTGGATTTTGACCAAAGGATAAGAAGAAACCGCCGTTTGATCGACAATATAGAAGGCCAAACGATTCCCGTCGGGCGACCAAAAAGCGCCCTGTTCAATGCCAAACTCATTGCGGGAAGGGACAGCCCCTGCCAAGATATTTCGATTCATATCCTGATGAATCAATTGAGCCTTCCCATCCATATCCAACAGATACAATCCATTTTGGAAAGTAAACGAAAAAAGAGCTTTTTCTTCGTTGAAAAGGATGTTTTCCCATTCGGGTTTAATTACTATTTTTCGAAAAATGGCGGGTGAGGCACAATCGACGAAACAGATGCAATCATCCAACAAAAACCAAGCGAAGGCACTCTTTTTAAAGAAATGGAAAGTAGGCATCTCCTTCAAATCTTTCACGCCCACCCCTCGAAGAAGTAGATTCAACACATCTAAAGAGAGGGACCAAAGAAGATTCCCCGCCTTTATGGTCTGCCCATAATAGACATCCCCTTTTCGATAACGACACCAATCTCCGCCCATGGAGACCTCTTCCCAGCAAAGAGGAAGGAATTTTTTATACCCCTTCCCTCCTGGGATTAAATCCTCTATCGTTAACTTTTTCATCGATGAAACCGTTATTTTTTATCAAACTATAGTCACTAAATGGGGCAATCAACCCAAACGCAAAATTAATTAAAATTGGCCATGTCGCATTTTATGATGAATAAAACATATAACAAAATGAAAAGGAACTATCCGCATGCAGTCTCTTTGAGACTGAAAACATCTCGAATACGTACTAATCATCCACACAGATTTCAAACGATTGAAAACATTTAAACAAAATCAGATATATCTATCGAAATAAATTGACAATATCTATTATTTTATGAAATTAATAACACTTAACAAGCTATAAACAAGCCATTTTAAAAATATTTTTCATTTTTCTGATATAAAATTTGCTACAGTAATAAAAATAGCCATAACTTTGCATTGTTAATTAACACCAAAATGCTGAGCATTTCTTAAGAGAGTTAATACGTTTTATTAAAATCAATTTTTATGAAAACAAAATTTTTTAAAATCGCAACTATCGTCGCCTTGGGTGCAGTTAGTTTCTTGAGTTCTTGTAATAAAGAAGATATTGATAACGAGATCAATGAATCTCCAAAAATTAATTATACTTCTAGTGATTCTTTGCAAAACTTATTAGATGTCATTAAGAATGATACGGATCTTGTTTCTTATTCCATAATTGACGCAAGTGACATAATTGAAGATGGAGAATTGAGAAGACAGACTGAAGGTGCATACCTAAGCGGTTACTATTTCAACGATTTGAAGTTATACTCAAAATCAAGTAAGCCAGCCACATACTTGAACACTTCAGATGGCACATACAAAAAAATTGATATGGACTTAAATATGGGTGCAGGTGGCGACTATGTGTATCTATATTACCAAACCACCGAAATAAGAAAAAAAGCCATTTCATACATTGACGGATATTACAATACAAGTTCATATAAATCTGGAAGCAGTATGGTGATAGATGCAGCAACTGGAAATATTGGCGATTGTAACAAAGGTACTAAAGGAGGTAGAATTGCCTTGGGAATAAGAAAAGACGACCAAAGGCACATATATGCCTTAGTGATAGCAGCATACAAAACATCTAAGAATAACTATTGCGAAGGCTATCGTAGAGTGGCTAGCGATTTGGATTTGAACAAAGGTGCAGGAGGTAGATATATCTATATCTTTGCTTTGTGGAATTAAGCAATCATTGTGTTCATAACAATTTTACAGCCCTGTACAAAGTACAGGGCTGTTTTAAATTCACAAAATCATTTGTAAAATTAGAATTTCATAAAGTATAATTTATGGAATTGTTTTATTTTTGTCCCGTTAATTAACACCAAAATGCTAAGCATCTCTTAATTGAATTAATACGTTTTATTATTAAAATCAATTTTTATGAAAACGAAATTCATTAAAATTGCGACTATTGTCGCTCTGGGCGCAGTTTGTTTCCTTAATTCATGTGATAAAGAGGAAGTCCAAGAAAACGATTTAAATTCATCAACAGTAAATATAAAAGACTCAAACAACAAGTTTGATGAGTTCATTGAAGAATTATCAAAAGACACCAATGCTATTGTTGCATCAATTTCAGCAAAAAAAATCAATTCAGAAAAATTAAGATCGGTAAGAAGCCTCGAACATCGTTTTTATAATTATGAATGTATTGTTGATGTACTTGTAGCAGGAAATAAAGGTGAGGCATTCTCTAAAAATGGTTATATCTACTATAAACTAGATGTAGACCTAAATATGGGAGCTGGTGGAGCTTACCAATATCTATATGTCGCTTATGACTCAGACTGGGGAGATTCTCCCAATAGAGGCGTCGTAGATATATATGGTTACTACAATAGAAACTGTAATGGTTGGAGCAATATGGTTATGGATGACACTTATGGCGGAATAGCTAATGTAAACAGAGGAACTAAAGGAGGTAGCATTAATTTGCAAATGAAAAAAGCAACTATGCCGGGTAGTTCTGATGCTATTACAGATATTGCAGTTGTTGCATACAAACATGCTGCTAATAACACTATTACTAGCATGGTTTCATTGGGAAGTTTTATTACTATGACAAAGAGTGCTTCTAAGTTGGATTTAAACAAGGGCGCAGGTGGTCGCTATATCTATATTTTCTGCTATAGTGCCCCGAGATATTAACTCCTCACACCCTCAGCCCCGCACTCCCTGCGGGGCTTTTTCATCATAACAATTTCCCTCCCACCCATTTGGATTTTACCCCTCTTTCCTTATATTTGTATAAAAGGTTGGCAATATTCAGCCTTTCGTCACATAACACTCATTTAAACATGAAGGAAGATATATTCGGTGAAGGGTTGATGGCCTACCAAAATGGCGATAAAAAGGCGGTTTTTGTGGTTGAAAGCGATATTGCAGAGACGGAGGAGTGGCCAATTGCCACCTTCTTCCGAAGCTACAAAGAGATGCCTCAGGCGGAACGGACCGCCCTGAAACGTTGCTCTGGACGTGTGCTCGACGTGGGTGCTGGTGCGGGCAGCCATTCGCTCTATCTACAGGAACAGGGATTGGATGTCACCGCACTCGACATCTCAGCAGGTGCTGTGGAGGTCATGCAAAAACGGGGCATAAAGAAATGTGCACTTGCCAACTTCTTCCAATACGAGGGAGAGACTTACGACACCATCTTGATGTTGATGAACGGCATCGGCATCGTCGGCAAACTGAACAACCTCTCGGCCTTCTTCAAGCAGGCAAAAAAACTGCTAGCTCCCGGAGGAAAAATCCTTTTGGACTCCTCCGACCTCATCTATCTTTTCGAAGAAGAAGACGGTAGCGTCCTCATCGACCTGAATGGCAATTATTACGGTGAATTGGAGTATTCCTTCGAATTCAACGGCCAAAAAGGGAACCCCTTCGATTGGGTTTTCGTCGATTACGAGAAATTGGAGGAATGCGCGAAACTCCACGGATTTTCCTGCAAAAAGGTATATGAAGACAATCATTACCTCTATCTGGCAGAATTGAAACTACTATAAAATAAGGAGGGCTTATGAAAGCTATTCTCGACGTACATACACATACGGTGATGAGCTGCCACGCCTACAGCACCATCCAAGAGATGGCGCAAGCCGCCGCCATGAAGGGTCTGAAAATACTCGGCATAACTGACCATGGCCCCGCCATGCCCGATGCCTGCCACCCGATGTATTTCCGAAACTTCGGTATCATCCCACGGGAACTCTACGGCGTGAAGATCCTGATGGGTGCGGAACTCAACATCTTGGATTATACGGGTGCATTGGACTTGGAAGAAAATGACATCGATAAGTTGGACATCCGCATAGCGGGCATCCACAGACGATGCTACCAGGAAGGCACTATCGAAGAGAATACAGAGGGGATGATCAACGTCATCAAAAACAAAAAGATAGACATCATCAGCCACCCAGCCGACGGCACTGCCAAACTGCTTTTCGAACCTATCGTGTTGGCTTCCAAAGAATACGGCACTGTCTTGGAGATAAACAATAGCTCGCTCAACCCAGACCGAAAAAAGAAATTTGCCCGAAGCAACAACTTGGAAGTTTTACGCCTTTGCAAAAAATATGAAGTACCTATCATCATGGGTAGCGATGCCCACATCTCCTTCGATGTCGGCCGGCATGAACGGGTGTTGGAACTGATCCAAGAAGCCGAATTTCCCGATGAATTGATATTAAACGATAAGGAAAAGGAACTCTATCGGATTCTATCGCTACACAATTAACCCACGCTAAAATAGAGCACAAAATCCTTTCCTTCCGCCACTACGGAGGGAGGAATCCCTGTATTCGTAAATAGTAATTGAGATTATTGTGCCCCCACTATGGATATAGTGTTTTGAGTATGAGTCAACTCCTTGATTTTCTCACTCTCGCCCACGATCCAAACCATATCGCCACTTTGGAAAATGGTGGAAATATCCGGATTCATCGACAAAACTCCATTGTGTTCGATGCCCACCACCAAACACTTGGCCTTGTCGCGTATGCCTGATTGCTGTATGCTTTTACCGATAAGAACCGAATCCTTCTCTACCTCGATTTGCTCCAAACCTACTTCCCTATTCTCCGCAACCGCACGTTTCAACGAGAGTTCCGTCTCGAAGGCCTTCAACTGGTCGTCCGTGCCCAAAACTAACAACTTGTCGGCAGGGAAAATCTGTTCGGTTCCACCAGGAATATTGATACGCTCCTCGCCCCTAATGATAGAGACAACATGGATTCCCAATCGCTTCCTGAAATTCAATACCTTCAACTCCTTCCCGACAGAGGAAGAATTCGGAGAAACCTCAAACTCAGTCAGATGGAGGTCGTAAACAGAGAGGTGCATCGCCAAATTGCCCTTATTGAACGGAGAGACCACCCGTGGGTCAATCTTGGAGAGTTCATACTCACGTGAATTCAAATTGTAGAAAAATTTCCGCTCGATGATAATGGAGTGGAACTTCAGCCGCTTTGACACCATCATCAGAACCACCAACAAACCAGCTACGACAATCAAAAGTCCGATAGCCACATCAAAGGTACGCATCAGGACGAAACAGATGAACGCCATCGCCAACAAGAAACGAAGGACAATGAGAATGATAAGCGGTGCCCTATTATAACGGGAGACATTCCACAAATAGCGGTACTCCTTGGAGTGGTTCTTCTTTGCCACCATAGCCCGCAAGAAAGGCGATATGATGAGTATCGTCGTCGACGAGGCCAACAATGCGCCCCACCATCCATAAATATGCTCCTTGACAAACGGGATGAAATAATTGACAGACAAGATGATGATCGCCACCACCAATGAAGAATAGACCAAAACGATTCGAAGCATCTGCATCAACAGGCTATGCCAAACATTCTCCGCTATCGCCTCCTTGTTGGCCAACGATCGACGCTCGATAAAAACCTTCCAATCGGCCGGCATATTGGCCTCAATGAAAAGGTAGGCTGGCGTGGCCAACTTGATCATAAACGGCGTGATGAAAATCGTGATGACCGAAACCGCCACAATCACCGGATAAAGAAAACCGTCTATCAAATGTAAATCAGTTCCCAACTGGGCAATGATAAAGGCAAACTCACCAATCTGCGTAAGGCTAAAACTCGATTGAATGGCTATTTTTAATGGTTGTCCGGAAAGCAAAATGCCGCAAGTGGCAAAAAAGACCTGTCCGAAAATCACCGTCAACGTAATGATCAAGATAGGGAAAGCATACTCTACCAAGACGGAGAAATCAATCATCATTCCCACGGAGACAAAGAAAATGGCTCCGAAAAGGTTCTTCACCGGTTTGATAATTCGTTCGATATAATCAGCCTCAACGGTCTCTGCCAAGATGGAACCCATGACAAAAGCGCCCAAAGCAGCGGAAAAATTCACCTTGATGGCAAACATAACCATAGCTAAACACATACCCAACGATACAATCAACATCGTCTCCTCGTTCAAGAAACGCTTAGTTTTCTTAAAGAAAGTAGGCACGAAAAAGATTCCGAAAACCAACCAGACCGTAAGGAAGAAGAGCAGTTTAAGGAGATTCCAAAACGGAGAATCCATGTTCGTCAGCAACTCGCCGCCAGCAAACGACTTGTTCGCCCCCATCGTCGAAACGAGCACCAAAAGCAAGATGGCCATCAAATCCTCCAAGATGAGGATACCGAAAACCACGTTGGTGAACTTCTGCGAACGAAGTCCCAAATCATCCAAAGCCTTTATGATAATCGTGGTAGAAGACATGCAAATCATACTACCCAACAACATGCTGTTCGTCGTTCCCCAACCCAAAGCCAAACCAACTAGCGTTCCCAGAACAATCATCGAAAAGATAATCACCAACGAGGCAATCAGGGCCGTCTTGCCCATGTTCAGCAACTTCTTGAAACTGAACTCCAAACCTAATGCAAAAAGTAAGAAGACAACACCTATTTCCGACCAGTTACCAATATCCTCCGTCGAGCCGACGGTCGGTGTCAAAGAGATATGCGTGCCAATAAGACAACCAGCCACAATATAACCCAACACAACCGGTTGCTTCAGCCATTTAAATAAGATAGTGGTCAACCCCGCTGAAACCAATATCAAGGCTAAATCTGAGATAAGATGAGAAGTATGCATACGCGATTTCTTTCCTCCGCAAAATTATGCATTATATAAAGGAAAACAAAGATGGGAAGCCGTTAAATTATATAAATATACAGTGGAAATTGGGATTACTAACTTTCTCTTTTTATAAGAGATAATAACCTAAGTCTAAGAGGACTCCATTTCCATGCTCAGTTTATCTTTTTTTGAAGAGAAATCCTTTGTGAAGCCTCCTTGAAATTTAAAGGCCGTTCCCAATGATCATTCATAATATCTCTCCTCACTAATCGGATCTCCTCCCATAATTACATTCATGGACAGGTTGGAACTCCTATCTATTTTCCTCTCCTTCTCATCCCCATATCTGACAAAAGAAATCCCTTCTGCCTCATTTTCTTTTATAACACGGACTTCAGTTAAACAAGAAAAGTTAAGGTGACCTCTATAAATTCACTTTATCGAATTGTTTAGGCTGTAGAGGTCACGTTTTACAGCCCAAACAATTACTATGATGCAAAAGTAAAGTAATTAGTCCAAATTACCCCCCCCATTTTTATGTTTTACAACATAAACC
>JAGCWQ010000062.1 GCA_017961765.1 Paludibacteraceae bacterium
CGTACCCGCTTCGACCAATGAGGGAGAGACGGTTGTCAATGGCATGTCCCCTTCGCACAGAAATTCCAAATATGCGAATTCAGCCATCGTAGTGGAGATTCGTCCTGAGGATTTGACTGATTACCAAAAATATGGCGTGATGGCAGGTTTGAAGTTCCAAGAAGCATACGAGCGTTTATCTTTCCAAAACGGTGGAGGAAACGCCATTGCCCCAGCTCAACGCATGCAGGACTTCATCCGTGGAAAAAAATCGAAGGATTTGCCGGCAACCTCCTATATCCCAGGAATCGTCTCTTCGGAGATGAGTTCATGGATGCCGGCCTTCATCGGGAAACGTCTGCAAGCAGGATTCCAGGATTTTGACAAGAAGATGCGTGGCTTCGTGACCAACGATGCTATCCTCATCGGCGTAGAATCAAGGACCTCCTCCCCCATCCGTATTCCTCGCGATGCGGAAACCCTACAGCACATTTCCATCAAAGGATTGTACCCTTGTGGCGAAGGCGCTGGCTATGCCGGTGGAATTACCTCGTCGGCTATGGACGGAGAGGCTTGTGCGGAGAAAATAGCCGATTTCTTGGCGGAGTAAGAGCAAAACCATAATTAGCAACCTTACAAAGAAGTGTGTTATGATCATAGCGATTCTATTCATTCTTGTTTTCCTTGGATTTGTCATTGCGGCTGTATCTCAATCTAAGATTTCGAAGAGGAAATGTGCTTATCTGGCATTGTCTCTCTCTTTCCTATGTACCGCATGGGCTTGCACCTTCGTGGGATTTAAAGGCGACGACGGACCGGGTACGGGATTCTACGTGATGTTTTTGATGATAGCTGTGCTCCTATTGTGGTTGGTGCTGATATCGTTTGCCTTCAATAGCCGGCCCGCAGTGACGTTTGCTTGGGGATATGCTGCCTTGCTACTGGCACTTTTTCTGCACACCATCTATCTCAGGGGATTTGACGGGCTACTCTTGGTTACGTTCTTGGCTATCGTCGCTTTTTATGAGTTGGCGAATCTTCTCATTTATAAAGCAAAGACAAAAACGTTGAAGATTATTGCCGTTCTGACGACGTTGGCCTCTTATGCCCTTCCTGTCATCGCAATTTCTTATCTATGAGAGCTTAAAACGAGGTCTTCCCTTGTCTTGTACCAACTTTAAACAATAGCAATATGAAAAACAGAATTGTAGCACTCCTTCTCTCTCTGCTAACTACTCTCTGTGGATATGGTCAGAAGAAGATGGAGTTTTTAGGGATATCATTGGAGGATGACTTGCCTTGTAAACTTTTCAATAAGAAACTGAAAGCTAAAGGGTTTAAACAAATCGACCCGACAAAATTGACTGGAAAATTCGAGGGCAGAGAGGTTTCTGTTATCCTGTTGGACTTTCCTTCTGATGGGGATTTGATTAGGTTTTGTGTCAAGCAAAGTTTCCCGAAAAACACCGAATTGGATACGATAAAGTCAGAATATAACCGTTTCAAGAAACTATATACCGACCAATACGGCACCCCACTTTGGCTCAAGGTCTCCATGTATGATGGGTCTTTGTGGCCCACTATATTCAACGCCGACAATGGTCATATCATGATCGTTATTGATACTAGAGATTCGGCTCTCGTAATTGTCTATGATCATGGCTATATCGACATCCCATTAAGGGACGATGAGATAGAGTATAACCGTGAGGATTTTGAAGGAAACTCAATGAAGCAAGATGTAGTGAACGAGAAAAACGAAGAAAAGGAAAACGACACACGCCCATAGGTCCCGTTTGGCATTCTGTTTCTTTACCCAATCTAGATAGCCCATGCGCCATAGGACTCGTCCGCCTGCATAGTAGTCGAAGATTTCAAAGCAAATCCAACGGTCCTTCCTCTCTTTTGCCATCTGCATTGCCGATTTTTTTAGATAGAGGAAATCGTCTGCCTCTATGAATTGTTGATCATCGGCACTTCGGAAACGCAGGCAATGGTCGGAATGGACGGGTTCTATTTTCCTCACGCCGAACGAATCCTCATACTCCACCCAGACACCTGAATATATGAACATTTTCCGCAAAGCATTGGCATATCGCATCGCCGCCATAAAATCCTCACTCTCAAAACCTTCAGGGGTTCCTTCCTCTAGAAAGAGGGATTTTGGGCGTACCTCCTCGTACTCCGGTGACGATTCGCCCAAAGCTGAAAAATAGGCCAACTCCTCCACTGTTCGATGCCTCTCTCTGGTTGGATAACTGGAACCTGTATATACTTTATACGCTGCCATTCAAATAAAATTAGTAATTAAAAGCCAAGGCTCAACACGCTGTCATTTTGCTCTTGCGACGGCCTCTTTTACAAATTTCGACTTTTTTCGATACCCACACAATTTTATCTCATGTTTTTTAGGGCTTGCTTCACGGAAAATGAGACAGAAGGGATTGACTGGAAGCAAACCTATTTTAGATGGAATCCCATCTAAGTCGCTTATATTGAAAAGATTGTCAAAAACGACGAGACTCAAGGATAGAACTGCCGAAGTACAAACAAACGTTAAAAACAAATCTCTTTCCGATTTCATGAAAAAAAGTGGCCTTGGATAAACAATAATATTCCTACCTTTGTAGCCATGAAATTGACGAAGAAACGACATATTGCATCTTGGGTGTTATTGGCAATCTTTTTGCCTATGCTCTTGTTGTCGTCAATCCATATCCACGAGACCCCACAGGCACATGAGGAAAAGACGGAATGTTTTGATTGTAGCAATCATCTCTGTCACGTCCACACTATGCACTTCGACACTTCGTTTGACGATTGTTTGTTGTGCCAATTCCTGCTATTGACATTCTTGTCCGCTGCCGTTGGAGCAGTGGCTTATTGTATAATTCAAAGTAAAACCTTATTCTCTCGACGTCGATTCTCCATCTATCGGGTGGGTCACGGCGTCGTCTGCCTTCGAGCACCTCCTGTTCTTCTCGTTTGAAGAGTGGCCATCGGACATTCTCCCCTCTCCTGACTTTGGAGCGGGGTGTACAATCTCATTTTATTTTTTCATAACAGACATTCAGTATGATTGCAACCATTCTGACTGCCGCTCTTGTGACGTGTTCTGCGGGTAGCGATAATGCGGACCTTGCCGACTCGACCATCATGCTGCAGGAAGTGTCGGTTAGCGGACAGCGGCAACGTGACTATCAGATGCGTACGTCGCAGTCGGCCATACAGGTGAATCACGAGTTTCTACGGGAGAATCTTGCAGGCAGTCTGATGCAAACCTTGGAAGGTCTTCCGGGGGTGAAGGCTATGTCCATCGGCTCGGGACAATCTAAGCCCACGATCAGAGGTCTCGGATTCAATCGGATGGCCGTGGTAGAGGATGGCGTAAAGCATGAAGGCCAACAGTGGGGTGACGACCACGGACTGGAAATTGACCAGTTCGCCATCGACCGTGCTGAGGTCATTAAGGGACCTGCCGCACTGCTCTACGGATCGGATGCCATCGGTGGCGTACTCAACCTTTTTTCCAACCACATTCCGACAGATTCGTTTGCCGGCATCTTACAGTTGTTCGGGAGTTCGAACAACGAGCAGTTGGGCGTATCGGCCAAAGTGGGTGGACGGAAGGAGCGTTGGTTCTATCGGGCCAATGCGACTCTCATCGATTATGCCGACTACCGTGTACCGACAGACAGTATCCAATATTACAGCTATTGGATTCATTTGAAGGACCAACGATTGCGCAACACTGCCGGATGCGAACGTGACGGTAGTTTGATGTTGGGCTACGCGGGACAAAAAGTCTTGACTAGCGTACGTGTTTCGGATAGTTACTCGAAGAGCGGATTCTTTGCAAACGCCCATGGCATGGAAGTTCGTCTCTCCGACATCGACTACGACCGTTCACGACGCGACATCGACCTGCCCTACCAGTGGGTGAACCACCTGAAGGTGCTCAGCCAAACCTCCTGGTGCAGTGGCGATACCGACGTGAAGTTGAACATAGCTTACCAAAACAACCTGCGAGAAGAGTTGTCGGAGCCCGTCAGCCATGGCTATATGCCTACGCCTGACGACCCCTTGGAACGTCGTTTCAACAAACATACGGGGTCTGCTCTGGTGGCTTTACGCTGCACCATCGGCAGCCACGAACTGCGTTCTGGTCTCAGTGCCGAATATCAGCACAACCGTTGCGGTGGCTGGGGATTCATCATTCCGGATTTCGAGACGGCCACGACAGGCATCTATCTCATGGAACGTTACACGTTGCGTAAAGACTTGTTCGTGAACGTCGGACTGCGCTACGACTATGCGTGGACACATATCCACAGCTATTACGATTGGTTCAAGACGCCCATCGGATTGGACTCTCTCTTTGTCATGCGTTCGGCTGAGATGACCCGTCGATTCCATAGCCTAACATGGTCGGCTGGCATCAACTATGCGACTGAACGGTGGACGTTGAAGAGCAATGTGGGAAAGAGTTTCCGAGTACCTATCCCGAAAGAGATGGGTGCCGACGGTATCAACTACCACATCTTCCGCTACGAGCGTGGAAATCAGCAGCTCGATCCCGAGGAGTCCTACCAAATAGACGCCTCCGCCAGCTACGATCCTAAGGGATGGCATTTCCAAGTGGAACCCTACTTGAATTACTTTCCCAACTACATCTATCTCAGTCCCACGTCGCAATACGTTGAGGGACTACAGCTTTACCACTACACTCAGGCTCGCGTACTCCGCTACGGCTTGGAGGCTCTGGTGAACTACGAGATGGGTCGTCACTGGCTGGCCGAATTGCAAGGCGAATATTTGTGGGCTCGGCAACAGTCGGGGGAGAAAAAGGGCTATACCCTGCCCTTCTCTGTCCCTTGGAGCATCGACACGGCCTTGAAATACCGTTTCGGACGTAACAACAACGGCTTCGTGCGAGTGGCAGCGCACATAGTAGGCCGACAAGATGAGATTGTGCCCCCGGAGAAAACCACCGACGACTATTGGACGCTGAACCTCTCAGCTGGCAAGCTGTTGCGCGTGGGCAAACAAAAACTCAACGTGGCGTTCCAAGCGAACAATTTGTTGGACCGCCGCTATTACGATCACACCAGCTACTACCGTCTCATTGACGTGCCTGAACCAGGGCGCAACATATCTGCGACGGTTGGACTGGAATTTTAAATCAAACAAAACAAAAACAATAAAAATTTAAAGACAATGGAAACAAAGAAATATATCACTTTTTTAATGGCAATCTTCTCTATCATCTCCCTCGGTTTTATCTCTTGTAATGATGACGATGACGACGAGCAAACGGCTCAACCTGTAGTCACTTTGACCGAAGTGGGTCACAGCAACAGTAAGCACACACATCCAGGCCATGACCTTCACCTCGAAGCCTCAATCTTGGCCGAAGGTACGATCAAGCGCATCGACATTGAAATCCACCAAAAGGGCGGTGCCAATAAAATCGTAGAGACAGCCTATACGGAAGGAAAATACATCGGTGTGAAGAATGCTGATTTCCACGAACACCTTGACATTCCTGCTGATGCAGCCCTCGGCGAATATCATTTGCACTTTACCGTGACCGACAATGAAGGTCAACAGACAACGGCTGAATGTTCGATAGAACTCATCGAGGACGACGATGATGACGAAGAGGAACATGAACATAACCACCAACATGAATAATAACAGCAAGGGGTTGCAGGCGTTTGGGCTTGCAACCCTTACCAATCAAAATAGCATGGCACGAAATACGATTTATTTCCTCTTGTTGCTGTGTACGCTCAGCGCCTGCAACAAATCCGATGATGACGCAAAGGACATGACCTATCCGCAGATTTCAAACGAAGGGTCGGACGCCTCCCCTCTCGATTGCCAGCAGTACAGCCGAGGCGAAATGCTCCCTGTCTGTTTTCTCTTCTCCGACGACACCGAATTGGGTGCCTACAACATCGAGATCCACAACAATTTTGACCATCACACCCATAGCACCTCCTCTGCTGATTGCCCGATGGACCCCCAAAAGCAACCCGAGCATCCTTGGGTCTATAACCAAGATTTCTCCATCCCGAACGGATTGCAGACGTTCGATGCCAAACATGAGATTGCCATACCAACTGACATTGATCCAGGCGACTACCATTTCATGATTCGTCTTACAGACCGCGCCGGCTGGCAACAACTCCATGCCGTCGCCATTAAAATTTTGGAGTGAATTCACGGCTTTTGCCTATATTATATACAATCAAAAAACGCATGCGGATATTCTTTTTCGTATGCGTTTTTTATGGAAAATAAACCTTGAAAATTTACGTTATTTGATTGTATGTTTTAAATGAATAACAGCCATGTTCAGAAATGAAATAATTCTATTGGGTATAAGCACACTCCTATCGTTTTCTGTTATGGCGCAGAGTGTGGCAACGGAGGCAAAAACAGCGACAACCGTCAAGGAGGAAGAATCTGATGGCGAAGATATACTACAATTTCGAAGTGACCATGTCACAAGTAGATTCAGATGGGTCAAGGAGGAGAAATCTGTTGACGAAGATATACGACTTCAAGTCGATAAGCAAGCTGAATTTCCGGGCGGGGAAAAGTCGAAGGTTGAGTTTTTAAAAGAAAATGTGAAATATCCGGAAGAGGCCTTGGAAAACGATATAGAAGGAACTGTGCTTCTGGATTTTGTCGTAAAAAAAGATAGCACAATTGATGATATCCGTGTAATAAAATCTGTTCATTCCCTATTGGATGCGGAGGCCATTAGAGTAGTTAAGCTTATGCCCAAATGGGTACCTGCGGAGTATCAAGGGAATCCCTGCTCTTCCCGTGTAAAACAAGTCTTTTACTTTAAGCTTAAAGAAAGGTTGAGAGAATCTCAAAAGAAATAAGTGAACACGGTATCCAAGGGCAATCAAATAATCCACTGTGAGAAAAGCGCCATTCTCCATACACTTCTTGTCCAGCACGTAGCCACGGATGGCGAACTGATGGAGCACGGCTGTGGCTGCGCGGCACGTAGGCTGTTGACACAGTACATCTAAATTATAATGTGCCACATCGCGAGACTGTGTTATTCTCCGTGTTGAGTGGTTGTTCGGAATTTCCGAACAACCAGATTTAGATTATTTCCCCAACAGCTTCTCCAACTCCTTGTCGAAGTCCGACATGAACAGACGATCCTGTACGATGCGGTACTTCTCGAACTCCGATTCGGCAAAGGTTTTAGCCTCTTCTGCCGTCACTTTGCCATTGTCTTGCAATAGCTGATAATCATCCATGGAAAGGAACCTGTCAATGTGTTTCGCCCAATCCTCCATGGTCATCGGGATGTGACGTTTCGCTCTGTTCTCGGCCAACTCAAGGAAAGCGTTCACTACCCGTCCGAGGCTATCCAACTCATCGCTTTTCAGATAGTTTTTTGCGATGGAAACGTCTGTTTTTACGATTTTGCCGTCGGGTGCGTTCTCCCAAGTGGTTAGACCCATGTGCTCCTTGTTGGCATCGGCACGGCTGACGATCAGTTCGGCGGCGGTGTGTCCATGTATGGCGTAGTGTAGTTTGTTCTGCACCTTCGCGAAGAACTGGCGTGTGGTCGGTGCGTCCTTGTTGTAGTCGATAGCAGTGGCGTAGAGGTCGGTCACTTTCTGGTAGAGACGGCGCTCGCTCAGACGTATCTCACGGATTTCCGACAATAGATGTTCGAAATAATCCACTGTGAGGAAGGCGCCGTTCTCCATGCGTTTCTTGTCCAGCACGTAGCCACG
>JAGCWQ010000063.1 GCA_017961765.1 Paludibacteraceae bacterium
ATCACTTTCCGCAGCCTCAGAATCAATTCCTTCGGAATCTGTTGTTTCCCAAAGCTTCTGATAGACCTCTTTGTTGGTTTTGATGTTATGGTATCCTGAGCCACCAACATTCGCCAAATCGTTGAAGAATTGTTTATCGACCAGCGCACCGCTAACAATACGTTCACCCACCTTTTTACGTGTCTCCAAGACTGACAAAAACTCAGCAAAATACTGCTCCACAGGAGCAAGGTTCATTTCATCAAGGCAGACGAAGAACGGCACGTTAGGGAACATCATGGCTTTGACCAAAAACCTCACAAACTTAGTAAACATGTACTTTTTGCTAATATTGCTGTAATATCCAAGCAGTTCGGTGCTATCGTGCCAATTGGGTTTCACCTCAATCATACAGTAGTTGCCTGGCGTAGTGCGGTCTGCATCCTGCAACTCTTTCGGACAACTCTTGAATGCCAACTCCCTCACAATACGACTCTTTCCAGTTCCGCTGATGCCTGCTAATAGGAGGAAGGGTTTTGTACGGAGAGTTGGAAGAAGATTTAAATTAGAAAATTTAAAATCTATTGTAGACAACACATTATTTCTGCAGTCCGCTCCACTATTAACAATATATAACTCATCAAAATTTACTTGACTAATTAGGAAATAATCGGTTGTATCTAGAGCTGCATATAAAGGCTGTATAAAAGGGCCTCTACTAAGTTCTCCAACAGAAGCAGAGACCGATTTCCTTTCTGATGTAATATTTTTTCCAAAGTTCCTTTCATCACCAAAAATTTCTCCAAACAATTCAATGTCAGAACAAGGATTATTACTATATGATAGTTCTCTACTCTCGACATTAAACACAGATGACACAATTTCTATAGGAAAGTTGAAGTCATCTGCAAATTTTGATATTAAATATTCATTAGAAACATCATCAGGCATCTGTTCTTTCCGATAAGCCCATACTACCAAATCGAATATGTTTGGAAAAGTTTTTCCCTGTTTTTGGAAAAAAGTATGCCATTGAGTGGAGAACTTTATATACCATAATCTACCATTGTCCGCATAACATTTTTTCTCATCAGATAAACAAAACAAGTCTTCTATATAGTTTGACAACTCAGCACAAGCGAACTTATAAGTCACACCAGGTGTGATTGTACGATCCAGTTGCTTCATTATACATAGCACCCCCCACGACTTATTTGTCATGTTCCCTTGAAAGTTACCATACGCTTTGGCTACACAATCTATACTAAAGTATTTCATTTTAGAATCTTGTTTTTATATGTATCTATCATGTCTTTCATAATCAATTTGATAATTGGGACACTTACTGAATTGCCCAATTGATGATATGCTTGAGCATTTGAAACGGGGAAAACAAAATTATCAGGAAATCCCTGTAATCTCTGTGCTTCAAGAACTGACAATTTTCTTCTTATATCCCAAAGCTTAGGTGTCCGATTAGCAATTATAGTAGAAGCATAAGTGTCTAAACACGAATAAAAAGCTTCTTGTATTTGGGTTTTTGCAGAATCCCCAACATGAAAACGTAAAGAGCCATCTGGCTTTTGATAGGAAAATATACCATATTTTCCTTTTTTAGTGTTTGGCTTATACTTGGAATTGTCATGTTGAACCCTATCTCCTTTTTGTGCGACACTAAAGTGATAGTCAATCCTATCCAATTCAAATTGAGACAATTTCAGAGCGGGATTATTATCGTTTAAATCCACTATGTCTCTTAACACGGGATGTTTTTCTATTGGATCTGGAAAATCAAAATCCACTTTTTCTCTAAAAGCAACACAATACCACCTTTCCCTCTTTTGAGGCAATCCGTAGTCTAGTGATGACAATATTTTCCAATGTGGGAAATATCCTAAATCCTGGAGTTTATTAAGAATTGTATTAAGGGTTTTCCCTTTTTCATGAGATTTCAGACCCTTAACATTTTCGAGAAACACCATTGGGGGTTTATGATATTCCAATATTCTACATATATCAAAGAAAAGAGTTCCCCTAATTTCATCATTAAATCCTTTCTTTTCTCCAGCATAGCTGAAGGGTTGACAAGGGAAGCCGGCCGTCAATATATCAAATGCAGGTATATCTTTAGCATCTACAGCTTTTATATCACCCGTTGGAATTTCATTAAAATTCGCCAAGTATGTTTGCTGCGCAAATTTGTCATTGTCAGAAGAAAACACACATTCCACATGACAATCATTCATTGCCAAACGAAATCCACCTATTCCACAAAACAAATCAATCCCCGTATATTCTTTATCTGACATTTCCTTTATTCTTTTATTTTGGTCGCAAAATTATTCTTTTTTTTTGTATGTTAAAATCTTCACATTCAAATCTTATATTACCCATATATGAACTATTTTTCATCTTTTCATAAGTATAAAATATGTAGCCGAAATAGTTCTTATAGTAGTTGCTAAAATATTAAATAACAAAATAACATACAGAGTATTCAATGTCGTGGCAATAAATTTTATATATACGAAATTAAACATATGAGCAATAATATATCCGATACACAGAAAGCCTTCAACTAAAATTAAATATGTATATGATATCACAACTAGTTCATACAGAGTTGCTTGCCTGTTGCGATACTTTATATTTGTCTGATAATTATCTGCTTCTTTCATTTTATCTCGACCTAAGAGCATGTTCAAAGAAGCCAAAGTAAAACAAAACAATGTTCCTACGAATCCAAATGATTTTTCTATTACATCATATTGAGTATCTATTCCACAAAGAGATAACATCAAACAACCAATACCTAACATAATTGGCAATACCCATTCTGTCACAAAACATTTCTTTTCTAACGTAGAAAAATAATCCCCAATAACATATAAAAATTCAACATTCATAATTAATAATCATTAGATAAGCTTCTTAATTGAGCAAATACACTTTTGGAATCACATTCTCCAGTGTCTTTGTTTTTTATAACTTCTATATATTCTCTTTTTATAAAAACAGAAGTATCTACTATACAGTCATTTTCGTTATCCAATTTGCCACTAAATTTGATTCGATTAATCGATGATTCTGTCCCATTAAGACGATTAACCATGTCATACATCAATGTTTTTAAAGATTTCTTTTTTTCTGATTTTAACTTTAAAATAATGTTCTCTTGGACTTCCTCGGTATGATTTGAGAAATTAAAAGCGTTAGATGCTAACAATGTCTTGTTTATAAATACTTCTGCCCATACCACTCTTTCCATTTTATTCAATACTTCTCTGTAATCATCTCGAACCATCATTTGGAAAGAAAACTTTCCATCTATTGGTTTGTCAGAGGATTCGTTGTATCGACTAATGAAATCATTTATATAATCTACAATATTTTTCATTGTCATACAATTTTGCCCAGTTTCGAGAAATACTATTGCATCTTCATCTTTAAATTTCAAAAGAATATGAGTTTTTGTTTGCTCTCCTTCGTCAATATGCTTAGGATTTGCTCGTTCTAAAATTGTGTTTTTATTAAGAAGCGGTGCCCTATAACTATGCTTAGCACTTTTGAATAACAGTTCCATGCATTTAGTTTGTTCATTTAACTCAAAAGAATCAATGAAACAAAACTTCTCTTGTGTCAATTCGTATTTGCGATCTATTTTCTTGCTTAAACCACAAATATACTTCACCAATAAAGGCAAAGAATTTTCTGCGTTCCCTATATCTTCTACGTTTTCTTTAGAAGAAAGATGAAGGTAAAAAAAACCAATTTTTCTTTTATCCATAGCAAAAATAATTTAAACAAGCATTTATTTATGAAACTCATCTAAACATATGTTTTGTCAACTCGCTATATGCAATTTCATAAATATCCAAGTTGGCCTTCTCACACACAATAAAAGACTCTTTCATCAAACGATTATACAAAAGTACTTCTTCCTCTGTGAATGTGGAAGTTTTGTCTTCACAACAAATATATTCAGAAAAATCATTGTCAGGATGGAAATTCAAATTTCTTTCTGATATAAGGTGATGGAAGAATTTCTCAACATCACTAACTGTTTGAATATGTGATTCAATAGTATATATCATAATCCTATGCTGAGGAAATCAAGTAAAAACATATATCATACCCGTAGCATCGTCTTTTGCATTTTTTCTGATTTCCTTTTGAAAGTTCCTAAGTTTCAATAGCCAAAAACAAGCATCAGGCTGACGCTTTATGTATGTAACTACCGCCGTGATTTTGTTCACAACAGCAAAGCAAAGATAGAGAAAAGTGAGGAGAAAAGGAATTTTAGGAGAAAAAAAGCAAACAAGGCAAATGAATCATGCTGTCCTTTTCATTTCACCTCAACTTATTGACATATATAAAGATATTTAAACACCTCCACAAAAAGGCGCTGTTTTTCCGTCGACAAAGTTGGCATTTGATTGTCAAGTTTATCTTTTTGCCTGTATTTTCCACCTCCGTTCGCCCGCTAACTCTTACTTTTGGACGAACTCAAAACTTTATATTTACGAATTATGGATAAAAGATTATTGACATCGTTTTTTGCCTTGTGGATTGCCGCTTTCGCCTATTCGGAGAAACAAGTCCTAATTAACGGAACTGCGGCAGACAGAAGCGACGTGGGAGACATCACTTTCCAAGGAGACGACTTGCTATTGACCTATTCCGACGGAAGTTCCTTCCGGTTAGACATGGAGTCGGTCGTGATCAACTTCTCGGACGTGACCTCTTCCGGAGGTTCCCTTTCGAGCATTCTTTCCCTCAATACGATAGTTGGAGAGTCCATCTGGCTTACTGGAGTCGAAGAGGGCACACCCATACAGATCATTGGAGTGGACGGCAAAATCTTCTACTCTTCCCGTGCGGAAAATTCGGATTTTTCCATCTCCGTGGCCACCCTGCCCTCCTCCCCTTATCTGATTAAGATAGGCGACCAAATCATCAAATTCATTAAAAAGTAACCATGCAAAATCGGATTCTCATGAAAAGACTAATACTTTCCGCTCTAGCATTGGCATCTGTCTCATCTTATGCCCAAAACCTCATCGAGGTGACCTTGAAGGATAGTACTGTAAAGACTTTCCAAACCTCCTCCATTGAGCACGTTCGATTTACGCAAGGGGACTCCTTTTCCATCACAGATGACGAAGGAAATGTCACCTCTTTCGAAGGGAATGTTGCCTCCATACGTTTTTCAAAACATCATGCCATCGACGGCACTTCCGTCCACACTATCGCACACAGCATAGGCTTAGGATGGAACTTGGGAAATAGTCTGGACGCACACAATAACGGCAACGCCTCAGAGACGGCTTGGGGAAACAAGGAATCGACCCTCAACACCTTCATGGGCGTAAAAAATGCAGGATTCACGGCAGTCCGCATCCCAGTCACATGGCTCGGACATATAGGTGCCGCACCCGACTATAAAATAGACGACAACTACATGAACCATGTAGCCAAAGTGGTAGGATACGCAAAAGAGGCTGGCTTGAAAGTCATCATCAACATCCATCACGACGGTGCCAACAGTCAATACTGGTTGGATGTGTTGAGTGCCTCAAAAGACGAAAACAAAAACACACAAATCAAGGAGCAACTTGCTGCCATGTGGAAACAGATCGCCACAAAATTCAAACGGGAAGGCGACTACCTCATCTTCGAGGGCATGAACGAAATCCACGACGGCGGTTGGGGATGGGGTGAAAACCTGAAAGACGGCGGCGCCCAATACCGTGTCATGAACGAATGGCTGCAAACCTTCGTCGATGCAGTCCGCTCAGTCGGAGGTGAAAACACCTACCGCTATTTGGGCTGCCCAGGCTACGACACGAACGTGGACCACACCATCAACGAGATTAAGGTTCCCAACGACGTGGTGGAGAACAAATTGCTGGTGGCTGTCCACTTCTACGATCCCTACACCTACACACTCAATAACGAAAAAGACGAGTGGGGACATACAGGTGTCAACAAGGAGAACTGGGGCAACGAGGACAACGTGACTGATATCTTCTCCAGACTTAAAACGAGGTTCATGGACCAAGGTATTCCAGTCTATCTCGGCGAGTTCGGTAATGTGCATCGAGCAACGGAACGTGCAGAATCTTTCCGTAAATACTATCTCGAGTACGTCTGCAAAGCCGCTAGCGACTACGACCTTCCACTCTTTTTCTGGGACAACGGAGGAACAGGAACAGGCGCCGAGCAATCGGGGTTGATCAACCACGGAACAGGCGAATACATCAACAATGGCAAAGAGGTCATAGACGTGATGGTCAAGGGATTCTTTACGGAAGACAGCAACTACACATTACAAAGTGTCTATGACAATGCACCACGTTAAAGACAATTATCATCTATAGGAAAACAGATTATTATTAGTGAAAGAGAGGTACCCGCCAAGCGAAGAAGGTCAAGTTCAAACTTGCCTACTTCCGTTTGGCGGGTATTGGGTTTTCATGGGTGAAGCAAAGGAATCCTACACCACTACACTCAGTGGCGTCTCGCCTCGGAAGAAGCGTCGGATGTTTTCACAAGCATAACGGCTCATCTCATTGCGTGCAGAGAGTGTGGCTGTCCCAATGTGGGGGACTACAACGACATTGTCCATCTCCAGCAAGGCCTCGCTGATTCGAGGTTCAAATTCGAACACGTCCAGGGCGGCACCTCCGATTTTTCCCTCTTTGAGAGCGGCCGCCAATTCTGTCTCATCGATGACAGGTCCTCTTGCAGTATTGACAAGCATACCACCCTTTTTCATGCGATTCAGAGCCTCCTTTCCGATGAGGTGGTAGGTCGATTCATCAAGAGGCATATTCAACGAAATATAATCCGATTCGGCCAGAAGTTTTTCCAACGGGAGATAGGTGACGTTCAGTTCCTTCTCCTTCTCAACAGAGAGTTGGTGTCTGTTGTGGTAAAAGACCTCCATTCCAGAAGCCAAGGCACGACGGGCAATGGCCTTCCCGATTCGGCCCAAACCGATGATGCCCAACTTCTTTCGGTAGAGTCCCACACCTATATTCTCCATCACTCCCCAGCGAATGGCATTAGGTTGACGAAGTTTACGATCGCATTCGCACACCCTTCTGGCGAGGTCACCCATCAAAGCGAAGGCAAGTTCAGCAGTAGGCTCCACCACAGGATCTGGCGTGTTGGTGACACGAATCCCTTTGGCTTGGGCGTAGGCAAGGTCAATATTATTGAATCCCACACCAAAATTGGAAATGATTTTCAATTGTTTTCCTGCCTCGATAATTTCTTTACCCACTGGCAAGTTGAACATGGAGAGCAAGGCATCCACGTCACCTATTCGTTCCACCACCTCTTCAGGAGAGAATGAGGGTTTTCCTTCCGGAAATATAAAATCGAATTCGGATGTATAATCTGCAAATCCCTCTCGGGGAAGAGCATACGTAACAAGAACCTTCATTTTATCTGTTTTCTTTGTCGTTTCAAAATACGTTTTTCCATCAAATGCCAAGAGAGGAAAGCCAATGTAAAAGTGATGGCGAGAACGAGCGGAAGCCTGTCCTCGTCGTTCCACCCCTTAGCCGTGAAGAATTGGATAATGGGGGCATGGAAAAGATAGACACCGTAACTCAAATCCCCTATCCTTCCAAAATTATTCAAGAAACTGAGCGTGAATGCAAGTCCAAAGATACAACCAGCCAAGGCAAAAGGGAAGATAATGTCTGGCCAGCCACTCTCCTTCAAGGGGTAGAGAGCAAGGGACAGAATTAAAATATAGTAGCGATACGGATAAATCTTGTCGAAAAAGAGGAAAAGGCAGGAGCCAATGATAAACATATTGCCCTGATAAAGGATGGTTCCAATTTTCTCATAAAGAAGAATTTGGGTCGTATCAGCCTTCCAATTGAGGTAATAGCACAAGATGGAGATTGCGACCGTAAGAAGGGGTAAAACGACCTTGTTCCTAACTGCTAGCAGGGCAATGAACGGGATACAAAGATAGAGAGCTAATTCTATCTTCAGTGTCCAAAGGGAGGGATTGATGCTATCGGTGTAAGGTGCATCGGCAAGGACACCCGGCAACGTAGGATGCAGAAAATTGCAAAATGAGAGGTTGGCCAAAAGGTAACGAAGACTATCCTTGCTTGTGAAATAGTCCTGCCAGTCCAACGTACTCACAAGAGAGAAAAGCAAAAAAGCCACAATGACGATACCGATATAAGCAGGGAATATCCGTCGCACCCTCTTTATCAAATACTCCTTAAAACTCTGCGAGTTACAAAAACTCATAAAGATAAGGAATCCACTGATGGCGAAAAATCCGGATACGGCAGTGGGCGAAGTTATCGGCGATGCCAAAGAGGGACGCCCCGTCATCCGATAGTAGTGGCAGCAGGCAACCGCACAAGCCAAGACAAACCGGAGGAAATCAAAGTTGTTCGCTTTGGGTATATTCGGCAATTCTTCTCTCTTCAGTATCATTTTGTGTAGCAGACGAATTTCTTTTTCTCATTTTTGCAAATAAGCTGAATGGCCCACTTTCCCGATTGCATGGAAGGAGGAATGCCTCCTCCTGGGAAGAGCCACTGCCCTGCCATATAGAAGTTTTTCAACTTCGGAATGGTCATTTCCAACTGTTTGGATATGTTTTCCCTTGTAGGGAGGAATCCTTGACAGGAGCCCTTCCAAACACCCGTATATCGGACGGTAGTCAGCGGTGTGGCCACATCGAGCACCTCAATCTTGTCACTACTGTTCGGATAGTAGTGTTCAACGACCTCCCGTCCAAATGCGGCAATCATCTCTTTTTCAGCAGCATACTCCTCTGGCGTCATTCCGTTCCAAACTTCGTAAGGCGACTCAAATCGGATGACAATCGCCGACTTGCCCTCCGGAACAATGGAAGGATCGTAGCCGTAGTTGATCATTCGGTAGCTATGACTTATCCCTGTCTTTCCGAATTGCCTTTTGTAGAGGGTGACTTGCACCGGATAATCTGTCTTTAGGAGGGCATCCACACCCATGGAGATTTGGACAATCGAAGAGAAAGGGGTCCAATTCTTGTAAGCCTTCTCCATTTTTGGTGTGAAATATTTTCCATGGAGCATTTGATAGAGGGTAGTATGACCATCTGCCGCACTCACCACATAGTCGGACATCATTCTCTCCCCATCTTCCAACAAAACGCCTACTGCCTGATCGTTTTGGACAAGAATCTCTTTTACCTTATGTTGGGCGAGGATCTTGCCTCCCAATGAAAGATAGCGTTTTTCCAAACGTTGGGCCACGCCCAAGGAGCCACCAATAGGGTATCCCGCATTCTTTTTCGTGTACCAACTCAACATCAGGAGCAAAGCAATGACGGAGTATGCGTCATTCTTATAGTTATTGACCAGTCCTTCCTGTATCCACGCACTTTTGAAGTGCAACTTTCGGAAATATTCGGAACAGGACATATTCTTAAACCGCAAGAGGGTGATGAGAGACCAGAAGTTTCGATGAAGAGCCCTCAGATAATGGAAAGGGGTTCGCAAAGGAGGAGGAACGTCAAAAGGTTCCAAACCCTTACTCCAATCCATGTGGCGACACATCCTCCGAATAGACTTTTCATCTTCAGGAGCATTGGCAATCAAATACTCCTGCCACTCCCCAATATCGGTATAGATAAGAAAATCCTTCCCGTTTTTGAGGTGAGTCAAGGTATGGTATTTAGGATCTATGACTTCGACATCTTCAGTCAAGAGATGCGTCTCTTTATAAAGGTCGTTAAATGTTCCATATCGGGTGCCGACCAGCCATTGGATGCTGTAGTCAAAACGGTATCCTTTCCGATACCATGCAGTGCATAAACCACCCACCCGAGAGTCCTGCTCCAAAATGATAGAATCAAATCCATTCATCTGCGCATAGATTCCCGCGGATAGTCCTGCGACACCTCCTCCGATTATAATTACTTTTTTCCCCATCAAGTACAAAACTAATGTTTTTTCAAGATGTTTTTATCTCGTTCTGAAAAATAATTGTGTATTTTTTCTTTCACCTATTCTGCTCAAATGTCACATGAAAAGTTTGCTTTCCACAAAAAATTTGTAAATTGCGCTTGTTTTAAGGTACGTTCCTCAACTCAGCACCTTGATAAATAGCAGAAAGCGAGCAAATTAAAGTTTTCAAGACTTCAATTTTCTCATCAAGGCAAAGGCGCAGAACAATCCTTGGACGAATTATGGGTATAGATTAATATAATGAGGTTGCTATGAACAGATGCATAAAAATTAGTGTCGGGTTGGCTCTCGCTAGTTGTGGATTCCTATCCGCATCGGCTCAACAAACACCATCCTTCGACAATGAGTATTATCAAAAAGCGTTGTGGATGACCACCCGTTTCTATGGTGCACAACGTTCAGGAGTGGGTCCCAATTGGCTGATTGCGGATTATGAGCCTACGCAGGTGGCTAATGACTGTAAAGGAAATTTGTCTGCCTTCGTCAAAGGACAATCTTTCATTAAGGATGCCGATGGCAGTTATGATTTGACAGGAGGTTGGTACGATTGCGGTGACTTCGCCACTTTCGGGCAGACGTTCTTCTACTCCGCCTATATGCTTTTGTTGGGCTATTCGGAATTTCCGGAGGGCTATGACGACTACTACTCTTTCGATTATCATGGCTACATCAATGCAGGAGATTACACTTGGGAAGGGGGGAAAGGTGCCCCAGATGGAATTCCTGATATCTTGAACGAAGCGAAATATGCCACAGACTTTATCATCAAAGCTTTCCGTGATAACAAAACGTTCTATTTCCAAAAAGGAGATGGAGATGCAGATCATCAAGTATGGTGTACATCCCCAACCAAATCCACCCTGCCGAAGAGTAAAGGTGGTGAAGCAGACGGACCTCGTTATTTTGAGAAAGCAACAGGAGGTGAGACGTCTATGGCCTCTTTGGGTGGTGCGGCGTTGGCCACAATGGCAAGACTCTATAAGAAGTTCGACCCCGAATATGCTCAACAATGTTTGGAAAAGGCATTGGTAGCGTATGAGTATGTAACGAAAACCGGCAAAGGTAACAAGAACAATTGCGGATTCTATGGGGCAAAGCCTCGTTATGAGACAGACGAAGTGATTTTCTATTCCGAACTCTACCGTACCACAGGAGACTCCCAATATTTGAAAAAGGCAGAAGAAGCTTGCGAGTGGATGAACGAATCGAAAACTTACAATTACAATTACAGCTTGTGCTACAACAATACGGAGGATTTGGCATGCTACCTGATCGCTTCTTTCGGCAAGGAGTCTGAATATAGTGCGAAGGCCATGAACGCATTGGAGTTTTATGTGGGTACGATGTACAAGCCTGCTTCCGGCTATTTCTTGAATAAGATGTATGGCGAGTGGGGTGTCTTACGATTCCCTGCCAATCAGGCCTTCGTTTATGGATTGTACAATAAGTTGAAGGGCGACGATTCCATTAATCCGTACTCCTTGGCGACGGTCGACTATATCATCGGAAAGAATAGCAGTGGCTACTCTTTCGTGGTGGGTCTGGGCAATAAGTTCCCTGTTTATCCACACCACCGTAATTTTTACCGTGTGGATAATAATGATGAGGGCTCTCTTCCTCATTTCGATGCCACGTACAAGTATGTGCAATTGGGCTATTTGGTGGGTGGCTCGTTAAATCCATCCACCTATTCCGATAATGAGAAGTCCTACACCTCCTCGGAAGGTGGTATCGACTACAACGCAGGATTGGTTGGCGCCTTGGGTTACTTGAACTCCAAGCTGTCACCTGTCAATGTGAACAAGTTTGGACATCCGTCTCCTGAGTTCAGCGGAGACCTCTCTATTTGCGGTGCGAAGGAAGTGGAATTGGATTCCCATATTTCGCCAAGGGGGGCGATGACGTTCACTTGGTATAAGGACGGAGAAAAAATCTCTGGTGCCACTTCTTCCGTCTATAAGGCTACTGCGATAGGCGAATATAAATGTGTGCTTGACTCCGCAGGTGTCTGGACAACAGAGGGTTCCGTCAAGGTATTGGGAGAGATTCCTGACATAGAAATCCCCGACGAATTGGAGCTCTGCGATCCAGCCGAACATGAAATTGATTTGAGAATGGAGGCCCCAGTCACTTATCAGTGGTATAAAGACGGAGAGCCTTTGCAAAACGAAACCCAAGGAATTTACACCATCAGGAATGGCGGCGAATTCACTTGTGAAATATCCGCACTGGGTTGCTCATCCATCACGAAAAAGATAAAGGTGAAATCTATGCTTCCTGACATAAAGGATGCAGTCTCTGACGTAAATGGAAAAGTGGAGATGAAAGTCTTGTCAGAGGGAGACTATGAATGGTATGATGTGCCAGAGGGAGGAACCCCTATACATAGCGGTTCAACCTTCTCCACAACAATCAAGGAGGATAAATTCTTCTACGTACAAGATGCTGGAGCTATGTCAACAGTAGTTGGGCCTACCGAAAAGAGTTTTTCGGGCAAAACCCCAACCAACTGGGGCGAAATTGCAGCAACATTCTCAGCCGACAAAGCTTTGATGATCACCAGCCTCACCGTTAACATTGAGAGCGTTTATTCACCAGGCAGCCAGACATTGGCCGTTACGTTGACCCAAAAGGGAAAGGATAAGGATATGAAGTATTCGTTCACATCGGATGCGGCGAATGTTAGTTCAGCAGGATACGTGAAATTCACATTCTCTTCACCAATCACAATAGAGGAGGCTGGAGACTATTCCTTGAGCTGCAAGCCAAGCAATGCATCCGTTGGATTCTTCACATCAGGGCCTGACTACTCCACCTATACGAACCAAGGAAAACCAATCACCTTCACTGGTGCTAACAACGGAACAGCTTCCGACCACCCATTCCCTGGAATTGTAGACTGGAACGTGACAACAGGTTCGAGTTGTGCCCGCGCAATCGTCTTTGCTCGAAAGGGAAATGCGACAGGTTCCGAGACGATTCTTTCGTCCGCATGCCGCATCTATCCTAACCCTGTCAAGGATTATATGACCATAGAGGTAGATCAAAATTCCACCTCTTCCATTGAGGTCTACAACTTCGCCGGCACGTTGGTAAAACGTGAGGAGTTTAACGCAAACACCTCTATCGACATGAGCAACTTGCCTTTGGGCATCTACGTCGTAAAGGTGATCAGTGGCGACAACGTTTACAATGCACGAATCATAAGAAAATAAGAGTTTTAATATCCTACAAGGGAGATGGCAATCGTTGTCATCTCCCTTGTCGATTTCATAGGTCACCCAAAGATGGGACAAGACCCACCACCGTTTCACTTTTTTCCCTATTTTTGCATAAACAACACCGCCGAAATGGAATTAACAGTTAGCCACATCTATAAGAGTTACAAGGGGAAGATTGCGTTGACAGACGTATCCATCCAAGTGCGAAAGGGCGCCATCCTCGGACTTTTAGGTCCCAATGGTGCTGGCAAAACCACACTTCTTCGTTCCATCACAGGCATCACCCAAGTCGACAGCGGGGAGATTCTCCTCAATAAGGTTCCTATAGACGAAAAGAGCAGAAGAGGCATCGGATACCTCCCCGAAGAGAGGGGACTATACCCCGACATGAAGGTGGGAGAACAACTCGTCTACTTGGCGCAACTGAAAGGAATGACAAGAAACAAGGCGAAAGAAGCCGTCAGAGAGTGGCTCCAAAAGTTTCAAATTCTCAACACCATAGAGAAGAAGACCCACGAGCTATCGAAAGGCATGCAACAAAAAGTCCAATTCATCGCCGCCGTCATCCACTCGCCTCAACTACTCATATTAGACGAACCCTTCAGCGGATTTGACCCCATCAACACAGAAGTCATCAAAAACGAAATCCTCAGGCTAAAAGGAGAAGGCGTCGGCATCATCCTCTCCACCCATAACATGACATCCGTAGAAGAACTATGCGACGAGGTGGCTCTCATCAATCAGGCCCACATCGTCCTGAACGGACCTACAGAAGAACTGAGGGAACGCTATAAATGCGGTGAATTTCGACTATCTGGACTTGCGAATAAGGCCATCGAATCCAATGAGACCCCATCTTCGTATTTTAGGGCAAAAGGGGACGGCAGTTGGATCGTCACCAAAAAAGAGAAGACAACAGACAACAACACCCTTCTAAAAGAATTGATGGAACTCTTCTGCATCACCGCTTTCGAAGAGATCAAACCCTCAATGAATGAAATCTTTCTAAAGGCTGTCAACCCTCAATAAGAAGAAAATGAACGACTTGTTAATCATCATAGAGAGAGAATATCTGAACCGAGTCAGGAGGAAATCGTTCCTGCTGATGACCCTCCTCACCCCCCTATTCCTCTTTGCGGCTGCTTTCATCCCTTCGTTGCTGATGAATGAAGCCCTCGGAGAGAAAGAGTCTGTACTCCTATTCGGGGACAAGGAAGGCTACTACACCCAAGCCCTGCAACGAAATAGCGATTTCATCTTTGTCGAAGCCACGGATCAATATTTGGAAGAGACACCCTCCAACAAGGAATTTTCAGCCATGCTCTACCTACCCGAGCAATTGGAGGAGAGACCCAACATGGCGATGCTCGTCTCCAACTACACCCTATCGGAATCTCTTAAAAAGCATATCGACGAACGACTCTCAGAGGCCGCCTCACAAGCAAAACTAAAGAAACTATCCCCCACCATTGCCCAAACTTGGGAAGAGAACAAAGTCTCCGTCCATTGCCAGACGATGAAAGGCATCCAATCCGACCCCGAAGGTGGAGAGGATGAAGAATCGGCCGCTATGGTTTCCATCGTTGCCGCCTTCCTGCTCTATATCTTCATATTCAGCTACGGGACCCAAGTCATGCGAAGCGTCACCGAAGAGAAAAACAACAAAATCATGGAGGTCATCTTCCTATCCACACGTCCAAGCCACTTTATGGCAGGAAAGATCATCGGAATCGCCTTGGTTGGTCTGACGCAATTCGCCATTTGGACCATCTTGGCAGGCGTGGTAGTCCACTACGCAACCGAGGAGGCAAACTACCCCAACGACCTCCTAGAGATTCTCGCTTTTTCGAAGAGCCAAATACTCCCGATAAGCACGTTCTTCCTGCTTTTCTTCTTAGGGGGATACCTGCTCTACGCATCCCTCTTCGCCACCATTGGAGCATTATCCAACCCGGGGACAGACACACAACAATTTTTCCTTCCGGTCACCATCCCCATCCTCTTCTCGATCTACGCCGGTATCTATACGGCCTGCCACCCCAACAGCGAATTAGCCCTCTGGTGTTCCTACATTCCATTCACTTCCCCTATCGTCATGTTGGCTCGCGTCTGCCACGGCATCAGCATCATGGAGGCAGCTCTATCCTTGGCCATCTTGATAGCAACAGACTGGCTACTATTCCGCCTAGCAGGCAGAGTGTACAAGACAACCATACTTCTCCGTGGAAAGAAATTCACATATAGGGATTTATGGAACTTCTGCAAACAATGAGAGAGGCTGCACACCAAAAGAAAGGGTGAAAAGCGAAAGCCCTTCACCCTTACGAGAATTATCTTTTTGTTGTTCTTATTCCCAAATATACGTACCCGCTGCCGTAGAGAAACCAGCTCCGAAGGCACTGAATACGATCTTATCACCTTTCTTAATCTTTCCCTCTTCCAACAACTCATTCAACAAGATAGGAATACAAGCTGAAGAGGTATTACCCGAACGTTCCACATTATGAGGGACCTTCTCCTCAGGCAAATCCAAATGCTGACGGATGGACTCTATGATACGCAAATTAGCTTGATGGAGGACAAACATATCCACCTCTTCCATTTTCCAACCCGTATCTTCCACCACCTTCTTAATGTCGGCCACAGAAGCCGAAACAGCCATTTTGAAAACCTCACGGCCATTCATCTGCAAAGGCTTGAAATTATCCTCGTTCTTCGTCACGAAAGGATTATATTCCAATTTACGCTTATAATAGAGCACGTCAGGCATTGACTTAGTGGAGATACGCATTTTCTGCAATCCATTTCCTACCGTAACTACCGCCGCACTCGCCGCATCGCCAAAGAGGATGCAAGCCTCACGGGAAGTCCAATCCACAATACGGGAAGGCTCCTCGGCGCATACGATCAAAATGTTCTTGTATTTTCCTGAAGTGACGTAGCCATCGGCAATATCCAAGGCCGTCAAGAAACCCGCACATGCGTTATTGATGTCAAAGCAAGGGCAAGAAGCACCCAACTTTCCTTGAATGATACAACCCAAAGAAGGGGTGACATAAGAATTAGCCACATTTGAGCATATCAACAAATCAATATCCGCAACATCAATAGAAGCCTTCGCCAAAGCTTCCTTTGCTGCCTGGGATCCCAAATCGATGAGCGTCTCGTCTGATATAATCCTTCTTTCCCTGATACCCGTACGCGAAGCGACCCACTCGTCACTCGTATCCACATACTTGGCAATCATATCATTCGTAACCCTCAACCGAGGTAGACCGACGCCTGTTCCAATAATTTTCATATGTCTTTTATATTTTCTTTCATGTAAGTACGAGCCGAACCCATTCGCCCCGTCTAGAAGGAGGAAAGAGACTATGCCGTCTTTCCAATGGCAAATTTAAACAATTTGCCCGTTTCTACATAAAATTTTGAAGAAACAAACGAAGATTTATAAAAATCTTTCGCTGGGCAAGATCCTCACTTGGCCAATTCAAATATAGTCTTCATGCCTTTTATCTTCTCGTTCGCCACCATTTTCAACATATTAGCGTACTTCGCCCTTTTGACGGCTGCAAATGCGAAATGGTCTTTCAACTCTATTTTTCCCAAATCGTCCTTGGAGAGTTTTCCCTTCTGCATCAAGAAGCCGGCAATATCGCCTTTGCTCAACTTATCCTTCTTACCCTTCCCAATGTAGATGGTCACCCACGACGGCAACGGTGGCAAAATATTCTCGGCAGGAAGCACCTCTTCCTCCGTTACAGACTCCAGATAGTCGGGAAGCGTCTCCTCCGGATGCAAGATGACGAAAGAAAATCCCTCGGCATACATACGCGCCGTACGACCGTTGCGATGGGTATAAGCCTCTTCATTCAAAGGCAAATGGTAATGCACCACATTCTTCACCTCGGGAATATCCAACCCCCTGGCCGCCAAATCAGTAGAGACCAACAGATAACAACTTCCGTTACGGAAAGAGCAGAGCGCCTTTTCCCGATCCTGCTGTTCCATGCCTCCATGGAAAGCCTTGCACTCCAATCCCGACGTGCGGAGGAAAGAACAGACCCGATCTACCGACTCCCTGTAGTTGCAGAAGACCATCGTAGGCTCGTTACCCACATGGCAGACAAGCGAAAGCAACGTTTGCAACTTATCTTTGGAAGGCGAGAGTACTTTCCGAACCTTCAATCCGCCCAACGTATCCTTCTCCGAAAGGAAATTCAAGACAACAGGACGACGAAGACCTGTAAATTCAGGAATCTCCTCCATCTCCGTAGCCGAAAGCAATACTTTCTTTTTCAGATATTTCAACTTGGATATAACGAACGACATCTCCTCTTCGAAACCGAACTCCAAAGATTTGTCGAACTCATCCAACACCAAGGTGCGGATGGTTTCCGTCCGCAGATGCCCCCGCTCGATATGGTCCTTCACCCTTCCAGGCGTACCCACGATCAAAGCAGGAGGATTTTCCAGCATTTGCGCCTCATAATAGAGCGAATGGCCGCCATAGCAACTGCCCACACGCATACCCGACATTAAAGAGCGGAAGACATCCTCAATCTGCAACGCCAACTCCCTCGAAGGAGCCAACACCAAAGCCTGCACGCCAGGAGCGTCCGCACGCAATGAGCCCAACAAAGGCAAAAGGAAGGCCAACGTCTTTCCTGACCCCGTAGGAGAAAGCAGGATAATGTCATCGCTTTCGTCGTAAGTTTGTATAAGGTATTGCTGCATCTCGTTCAATTCCGAAATGGAAAGATTCCGAAGCAGCTGGTCAATTCTCTCTTGTTCTATCATATTTTTTCGCTTTACTCTGCAAAGATACGAAATTAAAGCACATAGCCGTCAAAAGAGACGGAATACCGATTCATCCTCTGCCTTGTTCAAGGAGGACAGATTAGATCAAAGCAAATTGGGTTCGTACATTTCAACAAAGGCAAACAGGCTCTTCGACAAATGGGCGCTCTCCTTCCAACCTTCCGGATAAGGGAGAGTCTCCATCTTTGCCACTTCGTCGGAGAAACAGACATGCCAATTCTCGTCCACCCGCAGATAGACCATCCCCTCTTCCTCCTTGTCAATGTAGCCATAGACTTCATAGGAATGGAAATCAACCACCCTCTCCAAAAGGAAATAGATGATCTTGGGGGTCGGCGCTTCGATGGCCATCCGATCCACATCCAAGTCGTAAACACGCACTTCATAATAGTCGTCCGCATCGACTCCCGCGGCATACTCCGATAGATTCTCCTCTATGTCACGCAAATGACAGATGCCCCAAACTGATTTCAGAAAGAGGACATTTCGATTGGAATCCAAAACTTTATGAGCCTTCTGCCTCATCATACACTCCACCTCTTGGTTGGAAGGGAAATAGAACGAGCGCTTCAAAACCCGATAGGCATCGGGAAGCAAGAAAAGCAAGGCGATTGCACAAAAAAGGACAATCGAAGGAAGATGAGGTTCTTCCTGCTCCGACGAGTAAACGTAAACAAGAAAAGGGAGGGCATAAGCCCCTCTCAAAACGACATTGGGAATAAAAGAGGTAGCGGCAGCCCGGAGAGTCTCCGGCTTGTTGACCCCCATACGGAAAAGCAACGGCACAAAGGATTGATCCCATAACCAAAAGAGGAAGATGCCCATAAGAAAAAACAAAGAATTATCAGCTTCTTGGCGAATCCAATAAGCGAGGGCGGCAAAAGCAAGCAAATAAACGACAGCCAAACAGACATAACACCATCGACATAATCTATCGAACCTCGACGATTCTGCCATCTCCATTTCCTCTTTGTTGTTCATATTCAATACTTTTAAATTCAAGTCTGCCTTCCCTAACAAAATTAGGCAATATTTTTAAAACGAAAGAATCTGCGAACAAAACAATGGCCTATCTTTGCAGAAAAAAATCAACGACACAAAGATTCGGGAAAGTGGCAAACAAGGTAAACTATCAACAGAAACTGGAGGAGCTCATCGACCTTCTGAAAAAGAAGGGGGAAGTTCCCACGCTCCTACTCCATAGTTGTTGCGCCCCTTGCAGCAGCTACGTTCTAGAATACCTTTCCCAATACTTCAGAATAACCGTATTCTACTACAACCCCAACATCTGGCCAGAATCGGAATTCGTCAAAAGAATTCACGAGCAGGAGGAATTCATCCACAAACTGCCCGCCATCAACGAAGTGAAGTTCATGCCCGGGGAGTATGACACCGAACGCTTCTACGCCATGGCAAAAGGGCGTGAAATGCTCCGCGAAGGGGGCGAGAGATGTTTCGACTGCTATCGTCTTCGCTTAGAAGAGAGCGCACTTCTAGCAAAAAAGTTAGGGTTCGACTATTTCTGTACCACACTCTCCATCAGTCCGCTCAAAAATGCAGAGAAACTAAACGAAATCGGGGAAGAGATAGCCCAGAAATACCAACTCCACTACCTACCATCCGACTTCAAAAAGAAGAACGGCTACCTTCGCTCCATCCAACTCTCCCGAGAGTATGGGATATACCGCCAAGACTACTGCGGTTGCATCTACTCCAAGGCGCAACGAGACCGGGAACAACGGGAAGAGAAATAGAGAATTAACCTTCTTCATTTTTTCCAAACATTACAACTTACAAGTTTCCCAACATAGAAGAAACAGGAGACTTTCCTTCCTATCGGATGCGATCTTCTGGAAGGAACCAACAAAATATTGCACAAAAAAATTCGTTTTTTGAATACTATTTTCTATTTTTGCCAAGCATTAGAAAAAAAATAATCTATGCGCAATGCGGCAATAGCTCAGTTGGTAGAGCACTAGCTTCCCAAGCTGGGGGTCGCGGGTTCGAGTCCCGTTTACCGCTCCAAATTCAGAGAAGAAAGACGGTTGCAATTTTTGCGACCGTCTTTTTGCGTTTATAGCCGAAAAGTGATTTTTTAATCTAAAAAGCCTTGTGGAGAGACGTGTTCATGCCAAGACATATCGATTCTCTTCACCGTTGCCTTTTGTTTTACGGATTTAATCAATGACTTCTCCCTCTTCACACAGTCGAACACAAAGAATTTAACCACTCCGTCATGAAACTCGGAGAAAAGGAATTGTTCCTTGTCGATATGGTCAAAATAGGATACCGAAGAGGACACTTCCATTAGATTTTTCCCGTCATAGTCAGAGACATAGATTGAGATATCATCCTCCTCGTCAAGAATCTTGTCGCCATTGGTATCACTTTTTAAAACGGCATACACATTACAACTACAGCCTTTGCGAGCATCCTTATCCGCATAATCATATTTAAAAATATACTGCGAGTCGGAAGGAAATAATTTATGCTCTTCCTTTAGTCCTTTTACGAATATAAGATTAGCGAGGCCTCCCCTTCTATGCTTCTCCCTATCATAACCCAACTTTGAACTGCTTCTATAAGAAACACTATTCACTTGCAGTTTATAAGAGAAGACATTAAAGATATAGACATCCTCCAATTTACAATTATAATGGATAGAACTTCCCTTTTCGTCCTTATCTTCCGTTGATTCTTCCTCGTCTGCCTTCTCCTCATCGTTCTCCAAAACGACTTTGTCTGGAGCAGAGAGGTTCGAAACAAAGACTTCCTTCAAAAGGAAAAGAAGCAACACAGACAATACCATGACACCCAAAACTGCGCAAAAAAAGACCAATACATAATCAGCCTTTTTAAAAAATTCGATATTTAGCTTTCCCATGTTTCAAGTAAAATTTAAAGCAAAGAACCAGGACAAAGTTATAAAAATAACCCAAGGAACCAACGCATTCCCCACCCTTGCCAAAAAATCTCCACGGGAGCCCTCTGATTGGGGATTATTTTTTACATTTGCAATATGCTTCATGGTGTACAGACGAACAAGGAGAAATGTCAGGTAAACCATACGGAACCTTTGTCAGAAAGAAACTTCAGCCTGCAGATTAGATGTTTCTATCACACTAAACATCATTTGTCCGACGCTATTAGAATAATTCGAACACTTTCGGACAAATGGTAATACTTACAAAATTCAATAACATTAAGAGACTCATATAATGGAAGAACAAAATAATCCTATAGTAATATACCAAAGTGAGGATGGTAATACTCGCATTGAGGTAAA
>JAGCWQ010000064.1 GCA_017961765.1 Paludibacteraceae bacterium
AAGGAGTTCGGAATCTTCTTCTAAAAGTGTAAACAAGTGATTTTTCCATAAACCATCAAAATATATCCCATGATCATCCTAATCACCGGCGCATCGCATACAGGTAAAACGCTCTTGGCGCAAAGAATGCTTGAGAAGTACCACATGCCCTACCTCTCGATCGACCATCTGAAGATGGGCCTGATCCGAAGCGGGCACACGGGGCTGACTCCCCTAAGCGACACCGCCGCCCTCACGGATTATTTGTGGCCTATCGTCCGTGAAATGGTAAAGACAGCCATCGAAAACAATCAGAATCTGATCGTGGAGGGGTGCTACATCCCTTTCGATTGGCGGCAGGAGTTGGGTGGCGACTATCTCTCCTCCATCCGTTTCGTCTGCTTGGCCATGTCGGACGCATACATCGATGCCCACTTCGACGACATCTTGGCTCATGCCTCGGACATCGAGTCACGTATGGATGACGACTGCACCCTCGAAGGTGTGAAAGAGGACAACCATGCAGTGACAGAAGGGTTCCGCAGGTTTGGAGAGACGGTCACACTGATAGAGAGAGATTATGAGAAAACAATAGAATCACTTCTTTAACACAACAGAATGATTGTGCAAAAATAGGGGCGAAAATTTTTTTCGCCCCTACTCACAAAAAAATGCCAAGGCATTCCTCCTATTCCGTAAACGAACCGATTTCAATCAGATTGCCATCAGGATCAGCCACATAACAGGTGCGCTGTCCCCAGGGTTCCGTCGTCGGTGCGAGGAGTGATTTTGCCCCATGTTCGAGCGCATTTTGATACTCCTTATCGACATCGGCAAAAGTAGGCACGTCGAAAGCCAGTTCCACCGTTCCATTGAAACCGCCTGGATAATCGAACTTATGTGAAACCATCGACTCAAAAGCGTCACGTGGGAAGAGGATGATACGCATATTTCCCAACGTCATCTCCACGTGGGGGCTAACACCATCCCAATCCGTGACAAATCCGAAAGTCTTTGTATAAAAATCAACCGTCGCCTTATTATCTCTTGTGAAAATTCCAACGGTATTGAAGTTGAATCGAGTTTTCTGCATTGTTTTATATCTAATTATCATTTCACCTTTTCCATATAGACCCAAGTCAAGCCATGCCCCACCTCTTCGCTCTTGAATGTCTTGAATCCCTCACGAAGATAGAAATTATAGGGAGCTGGAACTTGCGGACAGGTACAAAGCCATGCCCGGTTATGAGGATGACGCTTTTGCAGTTCACGGAACAAGAACTTGCCAATGCCCTGTCCTTGAAATTCAGGCAAGACCATCAATCGAGCCATATATAACGAACCATCCGTCACAGTTCCTCGGACAGAGCCGACTATCCTCCCCTCGGGACTCTCCACCTTATAGGTGGTACAGTTCTTGAACTCCTCGCAGGCCTGTTCCAAGGTTTCCGTCATGGGAAGCGCATCATCGAAACCCAAATCCCTACATTGAGGGCCGAATGCCTTGCGTTGCAATTCCAGCAATTCGGGGACATCCTCCATGGTTGCAATCTTAATCTCCACGCTATTTTCTCTTAATTGTCATTTGTTTTTCAGTTGTCATCTTCTCCGCAAAAGCAGCCTCACCCTGCTCTCGAATATAGTGGATGCAGGCAGCCCTGTCGCTTTTGAAAAGGAAGGCAAATATCTTACCGACAAAGTTGTTGTGGATCTTGCAGTCCTTCACCTCCTTTTCACATTCGGCACAAGTGTGGAAGCCTTTTCCCTGACAGCATTTGCGGATCTTGCACCACGATGCCTTTTCGTTCTTTTCGCATCCTGGGCATTTCCCGTTAAGGAACTTTTTACATGCCCCGCAGTATAAGCCACATGCGGCTATCTGTTGGGGATTATTTATTATTGTTTCCATCTTTTCTTTTCGGTTTTGGGTAAAAAATATTCGTCCGCAAAGAGGGAGGCTACCAGCGCTACCAATACAAAGGTATCACACACAGCGGGACGAAGCAAGGGGTAGCCTCCTTTTTTCTCATGGGAAGGATGAGAAGTGTCCGCCCCACGAGGATGGACGGACAACAAGGCCATCGAAGGCTATTCTATCGGAATTTGGATAATAGAGAGCCATTTTTCGGGATCGTCCTGATTCCATGCGCCATCGACATAAGTCGTACGAGGCTGACCAACGACCTTGTAGCCGTGCTCCTCGATATAGCGGAAGGCTTCTGTGAACGACTCGTAAAAACGTTCGTAAGGGCCGACATGCTTCATGCAAAGAGCCTTGGGGACAACCGGCAGGCGTTTGAACTGAATAATAGCACTATCCTCTCCCATTTCCTCCACTTGTTCGCAATACTCAATATCGACATTGGTAGGCGTGTACTCCTTGTTGTGCTCCACGGTGAAGCAATAGCCAGGAGGCGGACATTTACAGCCGAGGCGGTGCATTTCCGGGCCGATTTTCTCGACACAAAGAGGTCCGAGGGCTGCATAGTTGGGAATGATTTCACGGTGACTTGCCACGATGATTTCGGGCAATGACTGAACACTGAACTTTTCCATTTTCGTAACTTTCTTGCGAGAGTTCTTCCATTCGAGCAGTCGGTCAAGACGGGTTGTCAGCTGTTTCAACTGTCTTTCGGTCTCCACAATCTTCTCATCGATCTGTTGGATTTCAGGCGTATGAGAATCATCTTCATACAGTTCCTTGATTTCATCCAAGGAGAATCCGAGTCGTTGCAGACCACGGATAGCTTGCAGTTTCTGCATCTGACCCACAGTATAGTAGCGGTAGCCGGTCCACTCGTCCACCTCGTCAGGCGACAGCAGTCCCTTTTGCTCGTAATGGCGCAAGGCCTTTACCGTGACTTGCATCATTTTGGAGAACTCTCCGATTTTCAACTTTGTTTTATAACTCATCGTACGATATTTTGAATAAAATGTTCGCAATCGGCCAAACCTCAGCTTTCTCACTCACATTTTGCTAAGCAGCCACAAAGATATACCCTACCCCAAGGGACGAGTCAAGAGAAATCTTTCATTTTCGATAAAAATTTGTAAGATTGGGGGTTGAGAAGGGCAAAGGGAATTAATCAGATATCAATACAATTATCCCCCTCAATCTCTTATCACCTATAAAAACAATCAATCTCCCATCTTATAGGATTATTCTCAATGTATTCGGCGATGCGGTTCATTTCGTTCTGATTGCGAACAATATGATCATGGTAACGGGATTGCCATGCGAAAGGAATATTGTTTTCATTAGCGAAATGAGTGACCGCAGATTTAATACCACGAATCACCGAACCCAAAGTCTTCGATTGCGGGCCGAACCCCGTCCCCCGTAGGGACGCACCGCGTGCGTCCACATCACCGCGTGCGTCCACACCACCGCGTGCGTCCACATCACCGTGTGTGTTCACACCACCGCCCATATCCATTTGGGCATCAGACGCATGTAATGTATCAGATGCATTCAATGCACCGGATGTACATGATATATCGGACGTGCACGGTGCATTATCGGACGCACGCGGCGCATCAACGGACGCACGCGGCGCATCAACGGACGCACGCGGTGCGTCAACGGACGCACGCGGTGCATCAACGGACGCACGCGTTGCATCAACGTACTCACGCGGTGCGTCCCTACAGACAATCACGATCAGATGCACATGGTTAGGCATGATCACATACAATGGGATGGAAACATCGCCACCACGAATCTTTTCCGTATTTTCTATCTCTTGTTTCAATATTTCCCCTAACGATGACAACTGCATCTCTCCACCACACACCTCGCCAAAATAATGGACACGATCCTTCGTGCAAATCGTGACAAAATATTCTCCACCCTTATAGTCATGCCATTTAGCACGAGGCGTTTTGCGATTAGACAAAGACATATTTATGCAATGGTATTTTAATTCACATCACGGAAAAACAACCACCTTTCTACCCTTCCTTACATACACTTGGTAGGGTTGGAGGGAAGAGACCCGCCGCCCGAACAAATCATAGGCAGGATCTGCCTCGTGACCCTCTTGGGAAAGCGTGTCCATATCCTTAATCAAGGTTAGGTTCTCGTAATCTTCCAAATCGCCTACCAACGTGCCGTATTCTGCCCACGCGGATGCCTCATACTCGGCAAGTGATTCCGCATAGACATGGATGATGGGTTTGGATGAGAACAGATAATTGCCAATCGTAGGAGGTGTTTTTGCCTTCACATAAACATGCTTCACCTCGGAACTGTAGAAGACACCTTGATTCAAACTCTTGACATTGGTGCCGATCTCCACAGTTGACAATTGGCTACAATAAGCAAACGCATCCATTCCCACGCTGATGACGTTGTCTGGAATTTGGACGGTCATCAATCCTGATTGAGCAAACGCATTGCTACCGACAGAGGTGATGGTCTGTGGCAATATCAATGATATAAGTCCACGATGGTTGTAGAAGGAGTAAGCTCCCATATCGTCATCACTCGTCGTATAGGTTTCATAATAAGCATCCCCGCCGCTCACGATAGTCGCTTCCGAAAGGTCTATAGATTGCAGATTTCCCTCTGCTACCAATTGACGCAGATATTTGATATCCGTACCGTTGATCGGGCCACTGATTTTAGCTTTTATCGCCTGAGGAGAAAGAAGGTCTGAAAGTGTGCCAGCCTCCGTCATGCTTACGGTTTCCATGCCTGAACCCGATTTTGTCACTTCATGCATCGTGCCATCCAAATCAACAGAATAGAGGGTGAACTCTTCGTCGATACATGATGGAATGCAGAAACGCAAAGCATTGGCAGCATAGACCATCTTTCCTTCACTGTTGAGTGCGACAAATCCTATACCTCCAGTGCCTGACATGGCATAAAGAGAATCAGCCTGGGTGTAGGTGTATTGAGACGGGATGGATTCACCAGAAAGGAAATCTGTGAACTGGCCCAAATCTCCACACTGTCCCACTTGATCCGAGCCGGTACGTTTTCCGTCTGCCGTGACAAGGAAATCAGTCGGAGGAATCGCCTCCACACGATCCTCAATGAATAGGATCTCCCTGTTCTTCTTCGGATATTTAGAGATCTCTTCCAATGTTTTGTCTATATCCGCTTGTGTGACGGTGAGGTCGTATATTCCGTAATCGTCAATTGTCAGGTTGCATGGCTCGAAGAATCCCCATGCGGTGAAGAAGTCAGTCAAGTCTTCTTGTGCCACCTCACAAACCTTTCTCACGAATTTAAGGGAGCTATTATAGGTATTTGTCCACAATTCCAACGGATCATTACGTAACTCTTGGAAAAGAGTAGGATAAAAAGCGGTATTTTTCTCCGCCTGATGATAGTAGAGATATAGCTGATAGTACATTCTCATTTTGCTGGTGACATCCCTTGAGAAGAATGGCACATGATGAGCATAGTAGTTCATTGTTGTGGCAAGCGGATGACCTTTTGTTGTTGTTTCACCGTCGAGATAACAGATGACATTGGAGAAGAGATTGTTGGAAACCTCCGTGCAACTTTCCAAGTTGATCGCACCCTGGTTGTTATGTCCACACTCATGGCCTACGCACCAATCATCATGACCCGCTTGAATGACAAATGAGTTTCTGATGCAATCCACTGAATTATAGGAAGTACGGTAAGGACATGAATTGGCATAGCCATCATCCGATGCCTTTCCTTCCAAAGCGAAATTCGGATTATTATAGTAGATTGGGAAGATGGCTTCTCCACCCGTCAGACGGAAAGGTGCGGCTGCACGTTTGCCTGATGCCACCGACTCACAAAATCCCATCAGTTCCTTTTCCCAGACAGTAAGGCTGTCAAACCAGCAGATGCTTCGTTTGATGGAGTTAGGCCAAACGGTCTTATAGGTTGACGTCTTGAAATTAAAGAGTGCTTCACCTCCCTTTATTGTAAACAAGCCATGAGTGGCATTGTTCAACAACTCCACATAATCAGTGTCGCTATGGCGAGCCACATCATAATAGCCATTCACCACTCCACCCTCAATATGGATCTTGATGTCAGGCCACTCACTCAACGTCTTTGTTTTCGAACGAGTGTCGGCGGTATATACGACATAATATAACGCATCTTTCTGTCCATCCACGACATTCAAACCCTTAGTCAGTTTTTGTCCCGTCTTAGCATTACTGATAAGTTCATTGTTGAGACAACCCGCAAAATAGAGTGAAGCGTCAGAAGGAATGTCCTGATCGACGAAGATGTATATAGGGCTATCGTCCGACGCATATATTCCCGTCGGATTACCCATATAAGAGCCGCCTGTAGCCATCATCTCACGGTTCCAATAATTCGCGTCGCTATACGCTTTATATTCATTGATACGGAATTCTTTTTCATGAGAAGCCCAACTATCGTTTCTGATCTTCATGATCATGTTGGCGATCACTTCAGGAAGATTATCATTTTCCATTTCATGCTTTAAGCCATCAACACTCATTGACGAGTATTCACTTTTAAGAATGGTACAGGCCTTGTCATCAAAATACTTGTCGAGCGACGACTTCAAAAGATTGGAAGCCTCCTCCTGCGGATAGAAATCCTCCAAGTTTCCGACAATAGTTCCGAACTCATTCCAGTCAGACTCAGCGAAATCGTCTTTCATATCAGAATAGACGCAGATAGTAGGATTCGAAGAGCACAGATAATAAGAGATGGCAGGGATGGAAGAGGTTCTCACATAAATCATCTTGACTGAAGAGCCATAAAAAACACCCTGCTCCAACTTGTTCGTTTTTCTGCCCAGCGCGACAGTATCCAGAGCGTTGCAATAGGCAAAAGCATCGAATCCCAACGTCGATACTTTATCCGGAATCTCTATTTTCTTAAGTCCCGACCTAGAAAAAGCATTGGAGGAAATTTCGGTAATCGAATTAGGCAAACTAATGGATGTCAAACTTTTACATTGACTAAACATATACTCACCAACAACACCGTCGCTTGTTGTATATTCTTCGTAATAGGCATCGCCGCCACTCACGATAAGAGCGTCAGACAAGTTGAGCGAAGTTATGTTCCCGTTGTTTATTTGTTCCCGAAGATACTTGACGTCCGAGCCGTTGATAGAACCCGTGATCTTAACCTCCTTCTCCATTGATGTCAACAATGACGAAAGAGTCCCTGGTTGTTGCACATGAACATTCGTTTCCGCCCATACGGAAGAAACGCCACACATGACGAAAGCAAATACAATCGTCAGAATTCCTATAGTAATACGCCTTGTTCTCATGATTACCTCTCTTTTTATCCATCTTTAAAGATATGCAAATTAGCTATTTTTTCATAAGAATCCAAAGAATTCCAGATGCGAGCATAAAGAGAGCACCACTAATAGACTGTAAAAAAACAACCTTGGTCATCAAGGTTTACTCTTTCTTTGGAAGGCCCCCCTGACACGATCTTTCAAACGGGGAGGCTACGGCTCATTCCATCAAAGTTGATGCGAATCTTCCTTCAGGACCTAATTTTATTTCATAACAGTCTATTTATTTTCAAGCGAATATAGTTTTTTTGTGTAAAAAGACTTATCTTTACATAAGTGGCTCGCCTCTTATGCGGAGTCACACAAATGCCAAATTATAAATTTTAAACTCACTACCATATGAAAAAAGTTTTACTTTCATTACTGTTGCCGGCCACCTTCATACAAGTCAGCGCAACCAATTTCGACTCTTCGAACAAAGAAGACCTTGGACAAATTAAGTTTGCCCCAGAATCAACAGATCAAGATGAGTACGAAAGCATCATATATGTGCCAGGAGACAACCCCATACCCGTCTATTTCACGAGCAAAGAGAAACTTAAAGATTTCCTCACGGGAGAAAATAGAATTGTAGAATTTGAGGAGGAGATCCCTGAAGATTGGGCAGAATTGGACAATGTGATTGTCAACGGAGTAGCAAACCGAATCGTCTTGTCCAACAAAGCCGAGTATGGATACAACGGCAATGGGTTTACGGCAAAAAAGGTCGAATTCACCTACTACTTCGAGACGAAGGCAGACAAGAACGGTGGTTGGAACTCATTGGTCATTCCTTTCACAGGAGAGCCTGAAATAGTGCCTCTCACGGAAGCGACCCCAACGAGTGGCAAGTATTGGGCAAAAGAATACGTTGGATCCTCTGCGTCAGACCTCATATTCAAGAACTTAGAGGAACCCATATTCAAAGCCAACCAAGCCTATCTCCTCGCCTTCCCTGGCGAAAGCTATGGCAGCAACGAATACCAAGGGAACGCACTCACCATCACGGCAGAAAATGTGGAATTGCATTCCAATTACCAAAAGCCGATTTATAATGGCATGTATGCCATGGCACCCAACTACCAAAGTAAAAGTTCGTTCTGCTACATTCTAGACCCACAAAAGAACCAATTCATATACCACACGGAGCCAACAGATTGCACCCCTTTCACTGCCAAGGTTTACCACAAGACTAAGAGTGCCGCACCTCGTTCCTTGGGCATCATCGATTACGAAGAAGGCTTGACAAACGTAGAGGCTACCAAATCGAACATCGGGGTGGCTGCCTATGCCGACGAGGATGCTATCGTCATCCGTGCAGAAGAAAGTGGCGTAACCTCCATCTACAATTTGAATGGAGCAATCATCAAGAAAAACCTCCAATACGACGAAGGCGAGACTCGCATCTCTGGTTTGAGCGCAGGTGCCTACATCGTAGCGGGCCAGTTGGTGATTTTGAGATAAGGGGGAAAGCTATAGTCCTCCTTCAAAAATTAGAGGAGCATGTCCCAACGGCATGCTCCTCTTTTGTGTATTTAATGAGATCTGTCCTATTTCGCGACAGCGCGAACACTCAGGCCTCGATTACGTGGTGTTTGTTCTACTTTCATATAACCATTACTTAGCATCACAAAAATATGAGCATGATCTTGGTAGTCATTATAAAGAGAAGAGGACCAATATAGACATTCTTTGCCCTCATAGTCACTATACGGATACGATTCTATGATCCAGCCCGCAGCAGGCAAAAATATAGTGTTTCCATTCTTCTTACTAGTGCCATATCCTCCACTCACACCCGTACCTTCATAATCTTCGACCCACACCCAAGTGCAACCTTCAATTAGCTCATTCAATTCTTTATCAGTTGGCATTCTCCAATCCACGCCCCAATTTAACGTAGCGGCATCATCTTCCGACATTAAAACCGTTCTATTATCAACAGTACCATATTTGCTTTTAGTGCAATATTTATTCATTTTGTCATAATCTCCACCGCACAAAATGTAAGTACTAAAATCATAACGTTCTTTCGGTTCTTTCTCTCCCCATGCAAGATAGTCGCCATACTCTTCTGGTTTGGTTGCTCCCACATTGAAAGTTGCCCACTTTAATCCGCTTCTCAACCCAAGGTCAACGTAGGTATAGTCACCTATTTTTCCACTAACGGTAACACCCGCTTCTTCATAATAGACTTGTTTTACATTTTCCACATCATAACGAACGATGGTTCCGTCTTTCTGTTCTACACACATGTTTGTCACAGCATGTACCGAAAAAGCCAACGGCATCACAGCCGCCACTGACAATAAAATCTTTTTCATGCAAACTCCTATTCTATGATTTTGTTATTTTAGCGATTTGATCCTTTGTTATGGACTCAATATTCACTCGTTTTTCCTCTGCTTTTTAAGTATTCATCCTTACCTGGATAGCTACAACGGCTGATCGCTCCACAAGTATGTTCGAAGGCTACCGTGTCGTTGTAGATGATTGTTTCATAATTATCTTCCAACTTTTTTCCATGGAGTCCTAAAACGAAACTGTAAAGATCCATACCTTTATATCTGAATTTTATATTACATATACTATCTCCATAATATACACCCTTAAAGCCATGAGAATTGACCATCTCTTTGATTTGTTCGACGTCGGCATTTGTAAGATCTCCTATATGATTGGAGTCATCGTCTTTATTAAATCTAAGATGGGGGACCTTTCCGTCGCATATCTTCTCTATTTCAGAAGCGAATTCCCATAATTCACTTTTGTGATCCTCGTAATATTCCTCTTGAATATAGGCATCCACGTCGCCGCTGGGTGCGAATATCCAAATCAGAAGCAGAGCAAGGGTCCATACTCCACATATTATATCTGCTCTTTTTTTATCAATAAATGCTAAGACGCATGAATAGATGATACAGCAGCAACACACTAAAAGGAATAAGGGTATAGTAAAGAAAGAATACAAACACAACAAAAAGAACATAAAGTCAACGTCATAAGATGGGTCGAAAATATAATAATATAGGTCATAGGCTGTAAAAAATGTCAACCCTATGAATGAAAAGATATTTGATTTTCTCATTGGTGTTTTAGCTTCTGTAAAGTTCTAAAAAAACCATTTTCCTGCCTTATCATAGGCATAGTCCCATAATTGGCGTTACTTTTCCCTTTTGCTATTTTTTAGTGTTATTTACGAATAATCTTAAATGATTGGTTGCCTATTGTAAGCACATATACGCCCTTCTCGCTCGGCAAAAGGATGGTAGCCGTACCATCGAGATCCACCTTGCTTGTCGCCACCACAATTCCGTTGACACTCACCAACGTGACCTTAACTCCTGCTGGAGCATTTTCCAAACTGAGGGAGTTATCGTCCCTATTGACGACGCGCAACACATTGGCGACTTCCTCCTTCACTTCCGTCTCATTGCCTTCCGTGAAATGATAATTCCGCAAGCCTTCGATGGCATATGATGTCGTGGCACTGCCGTTCACCACCAAAGCTCCATCCTTATAGGTGACAACTGGTTTATCCTTCAAAAGGAAACTGAATTTCTCTCCGCTCTTCTGCTCCACCGTCATATATTGCACGGCGGCATTGGCACACAACACACCACAACAGAGAGCCAACACTGAAAAAATCTGCTTAAGCATAATTACAAACTTGTTTTATTCGTCCTTGTCTAGATAGTTAGTAGATTATTAATCCTACATCTTTCAAATGCTATCCATAGAACCCATTAATTTTAGCAATGCAAAGATAATTCATTCCTACTATTTCATCCATCATTCTTGTAATATATTTTCAAATCAGACTCACACTCCCTTCCAAGAAGCCGCCCTCAAAGCCCCATCCCCCAATTTTTAACTTTTAACTTTTAATTTTTAACTAAAAAAGGCGCGCCTTTCCAGACACGCCTTTCCCTATTTTATTATCTATCAAATCAATACTCTTGCCATGTCTTGATTTGGATATCCGAAAGATCTTTCGCACACAACGCACGGATGAAAGCACTCGCCAAACGAGCATTCGTCATCAACGGAATGTTGTGGTCGATAGCCGAACGACGGATACGATAACCATTGGTCAACTCCCTACGAGTATGGTTCTTCGGAACATTGATAACCAAATCGATCTCGTGCTTAGACATCAACTCGACAATGTTAGCATTGCCCTTCACCTCCTCATCTGGCCAAGATACCGTAGTCGCCTCAACACCATGCTCGCCCAAGAACTTCTTCGTTCCTTCCGTTGCGAATATCTTATAGCCTTTACCGTACATCAACTTACAAGCATCAAGCAACTCTACCTTGCCTCTCACGTCGCCAGAAGAGACCAAAACGCCCTTGCGTGGGATGGCATAACCGACAGAGATCATAGAAGTCAACAAGGCCTCATCGAAATCGGCTCCGATACAACCAACCTCACCCGTTGAGGACATATCCACGCCCAAAACAGGGTCTGCCTTGTGCAAACGGGCGAATGAGAACTGAGACGCCTTCACACCTACATAATCCACGTCGAACGTTGATGAATCTGGCTTCTCAACAGGCACATCCAACATGATCTTGGTTGCCGTCTCGATAAAGTTACGCTTCAACACCTTGGAAACAAATGGGAAGCTTCTAGAAGCACGCAAGTTACACTCGATCACCTTCACGTCGTTGTTCTTAGCCAAGAATTGGATATTGAAAGGTCCGCTGATATTGAGTTCCTGTGCGATCTTCTTACTGATCTTCTTGATACGGCGAGCCGTCTCCAAATAGATTTTCTGTGCAGGGAAGACCAACGTAGCGTCACCTGAATGGACACCGGCAAACTCCACATGCTCGGAAATAGCGTATTCGATAATCTCACCATGCTTAGCCACTGCATCAAACTCAATCTCCTTTGCCTCCTGCATAAAGACAGAAACGACAACTGGATACTCCTTCGATACGTTAGCAGCAGCCTTCAAGAAGGTGTGCATTTGATCTTTGTTATAACATACGTTCATCGCCGCACCGGAGAGGACATAAGAAGGACGGATCAAAACTGGGAAGCCCACCTCGTCAATAAAGCTATCGATCTCATCGAAGCTTGTCAACTCCTTCCAACGTGGTTGGTCGATGCCCAACTGGTCAAGCATAGCCGAGAACTTGTGACGGTTCTCCGCACGGTCGATAGAAACCGGAGAAGTACCCAAAACTGGCACGTTCTGACGATACAACTTCATCGCCAAATTGTTCGGAATCTGACCGCCCACAGAGACGATAACACCCTTAGGGTTCTCCAAATCGAGAACGTCCAACACACGCTCGAAACTCAACTCGTCGAAGTAGAGACGATCGCACATATCATAGTCCGTAGAAACCGTTTCCGGGTTGTAGTTGATCATGATTGACTTGTAGCCCAACTTTCTTGCTGTTTGGACAGCATTGACAGAGCACCAGTCGAACTCAACAGAGGAACCGATTCGATAAGCACCTGAACCCAAAACAACGATGGACTTGTCATGCTTATACTCGTAGCTGATGGCATGCTCTTGGAGACCGTAAGTCATATAGAGGTAATTGGTCAACTCAGGATGCTCCGAAGCGACTGTATTGATACGTCTAACGGCAGGGAGTATGCCCTGTTTCTTACGCAACGCACGAACGCGGAGAATCTCCTTTTCCAAGTTTCCATCAGGATCCTCGCAATAGCGGGCGATTTGGAAATCCGAGAATCCAAGGCGTTTTGCCTCACGCATAACGTCAGCTGGGATATCCTCGATCTTCTTATATTTAGCAATCACCTTCGTATAATCGACGATGTTCTTCAACTTGTTCAAGAACCAGATATCGATTTTGGTCAATTGCTCAATACGCTCAACGGTATAGCCCTCCTCCAAAGCCTTGGCAACAGCAAAGATACGGAGGTCAGTTGGATGGGAGAGTTCCTTATCCAAGTCGCCAAATTCCAAATCCTTGTTTCCGACAAATCCGTGCATGCCTTGACCAATCATACGGAGACCCTTTTGGATAATCTCCTCGAACGACTTACCGATAGACATGATTTCACCGACAGACTTCATGGAAGAACCAATTTCACGGTCCACACCCACGAACTTAGTCAAGTCCCAACGGGGGATCTTCACAATCATATAATCGACAGAAGGAGCTACGTAGGCAGAATTAGGCGTGCCCATCTCTCCGATTTGGTCAAGAGAATAGCCCAAAGCCAACTTAGCCGCAACGAAGGCCAACGGATAACCAGAAGCCTTGGAAGCCAACGCAGAAGAACGGCTCAAACGAGCATTGATCTCGATGATACGATAGTCGTTCGTCTCTGCATTGAACGCATATTGAATATTACACTCACCTACGATACCGATGTGGCGAACCACCTGTTTTGCGATCTCTTGCAAAAGATTAATTTGCTCCTGAGTCAAAGAAATGATTGGAGCGACCACGATACTCTCACCCGTATGGATGCCAAGCGGATCGAAGTTCTCCATAGGAACCACTGGGAAACAATGGTCGTTCTTGTCACGGATCACCTCGAACTCAATCTCCTTCCAACCCTTCAAAGACTCTTCAACCAAGATTTGCTTGGAGTGAGCCAATGCGCTCTCGCAGAGTTCGCGGAATTCTGCCTCGTTCTCGCACACGCCGGAACCAAGTCCACCCAACGCATAAGCAGAACGAACCATGACAGGGAACCCGATACGGTTGGCCACCTTGATGGCGTCTTCCATGGATTCAACAGCTTGTGAAACAGGAGTCTTAGCTTGAATCTCATTCAATTTCTTAACGAAAAGGTCACGGTCTTCCGTAATCATGATGGCCTCAACGGAGGTACCCAATACCTTCACACCATACTTTTCGAAAACACCTGTCGTGTACAATTCCGTACCGCAGTTCAAAGCCGTCTGACCACCGAAAGCAAGCAAGATACCATCTGGCTTCTCCTTCTTGATCACCTCCTCAACGAAATATGGGGTGATAGGCAAGAAATAGACTTTGTCAGCCACACCAGCCGACGTTTGGATCGTTGCGATGTTCGGATTGATCAACACCGTACTGATACCCTCTTCGCGCATGGCCTTCAACGCCTGCGAACCCGAATAGTCAAATTCTCCTGCTTGTCCGATCTTCAAAGCTCCAGAACCAAGCAAAACGACCTTTTTAATTCCTTCTAACATACTCTTTATTAGTTTTATTTTACTCTCTCTATGTATTTCCTTTACTGTTACGGGAAGACAAAAAAAATGCGTCGGAAAAACAACCAACGCAATTTATAGAAATAGGAATAGGGAAAAACAACGAGTGGCAGAAATGCCTTTCGAAGTAACGAATCCTCTATGTACCAAATCTATTGCCATAAGTATTCTTTCTATCTATTGGAACCGTACAAAAATAGGCAAAAAATATGATTACCCAAAATTTAGGCAAAAGAGTTTTGAGCAGAGAGATGTCCTCCTGCACCCAACACCTTCTTTTCATTCACGGCAGCCGCTTCAAATGCCGCATCATTAGGGAAACCCCAAGAGATACAGTATGATTCGAGTCTTTCTCTCATCGCAGAAAAAAAGAAGGCACCCTCGCCAGCAAACGCAGCCAGGATGCCTTCCTACTATTTCAATGTCAGAGCTATCATTTCGTCACAAAGCCATCCGTCTCCTTGGAGAAATCGACGATGAATTTTGTTCCATCTACGATGAAGCGGTATTCACGCTCTGTCACACTTGTCAACTTCGAGGTGATGTCATAAGAACATAGGCATTTGCATTGCTCTCCGGTTTGCAATCCTTGGATATAGATTGTCGGAACTCTGTCTCCAGTCATCGTCACCACTGATGAGATTTCACCACAGCAATTGAGTTCCACGCCGTATGATACGATGAGGCATATACCAGTCGATGGGTCATAGTGATAGGAGACCAAAGTATCCGTGCCTTCCGTCCGAGAAGGAGTAATGTAATAGTCTTCCTCCGAATCCTTCTCCGAATTCTTCTCTACCTCAGCAGGACGTTCTGGAACATCCGCATCCCTTTGCTTTTTGCAAGCACTGCTTTCCAAGAAGGAGCCTCTCAGTTCTCTCAAGATGTTTCCCGCATAGCCTCCTTCACCAAATGCAAGATCGAACTCAATTCCATCCACATTGAAGTGGAAACTTCCAGGCTCAGAAACGATTATTTTCGTAGTGACATCATAGAGACACCAACACCTACAAATATCGCCACCTTCTATCGTAGTAACAGAAATCGTGTCTTGATTCATACTCACAGTAGAACCTATGACAGCGCAGCAATGCTTCTTCTGATTGTAAGATACAATAGTGAGTTCCTTCGTTTGCGGATCATACCAGTAGGAAACCAAAGTGTCGGTAAACATCGCTCTTGTCGGAGGGTAGATGCTCTCTTCCTCACTTTCCCAATCGTCAGCGCCATCAACAGAACCCTTGCAAGGACTACTCTTCGCAAAGAAACCTCTTGGACCCTTATAAACCATTCCACCTCGAATCGTATCGGAAAGTTCATGGCTTCCTGCCGACAAATCAACAGAGAACTCCGTGCCATCCACGAAGAAGTGGTACCACTTCTTCTCAAGACCCGCCAACTGCGTGGTAATATCGAATGTACAGATACAATCACACATGAGGAGCTCTCCGTCATCTCCCCTTTGGAGATTCTCTACAGTACGAATCACGATGGTATCATTAGAGACGCTCACCTCAGAACCCCTTTCCGCACAACAATTCAACACCTGATTCAGAGAGGTAATGACACCCGTACCTTTCTCCACATTGAATTGATAAGAGACCAAAATTTGTGAATCATTGAGTCTTGGACTTTCCATTAGCGTATCCGATGCTGGTTGAGGGATGCTGTCCGCCAACCCGTCTGCTTGACTCAGGTCATTCATCTTACATTCGCTACTTCTCAAGAAGGCACCTCTTGGACCAACCTTAACAAAACCTTCCGCAATGCCCGCTGGAGAGAGGTCCACATCAAACTCTGCCCCGTCCACTATAAAGTGGTATTTTTGAGCACTCAATTTCTTCAAAGTTGTAGTGACATCGTAAGTACAGATGCAATCACAAGCGAGGAGTGAGTCTTCAACCGCCTCTATGGACAAGATGGAAATTGTGTCATTTTTCACCTGCAAAAGCGAAGAGATTTCCGCACAGCAGTTCAACAATATATTATAAGAAACGATAGTTCCCGTTCCTGCGTTTCCATCGAACTTGTAGTAAACCAACGTATCGGAGGCACCCAATGCCCTGTTCCAGCCTATGTTCGTTGCCAAGGAAGTTGCATCCATGGCATCCTGCCCAGCCAACTCATTTTTACAAGAGCTACTCTTTACGGAATCAATAGCCGGCAGGCAACAAGAGAGTTGTTGCTGCACAAAAGCAACACCCGAGATGGCTTTAGAAAGATCAACCTCGAATGATTGATCATCAACATGGAAATTATACGAGCGAGACTCAACATCAGTCAACAAGAAAGTTACGTCATATCGGCAGACACAGTTACACATACGATCGCCCAATTCAATAGGTACAAGGCGAACCTCACTAGATGAATAGACCTCCATATAAGCGACCCACCCAGTTCCACAGCAAGATCCATGTACACCATGAAGGGTAACCTCCATCGTCTTTGCCGTTGAATCATATTGGTAGGTTGCCAACGTATCCGTATATTTCCAAGGGTTGCCTACACATTCGCTGACAGAAATTATAGATCCATCAATACCTTGATAGCCTGAAAAATAGACCTTATCAATAATATTGTAATCTCTCAAAAAATAGAAATCTTTGTTTTTATAAGAACTCATGCAAACCTCAACCATAGAAGTTGTATCTTTCGGCTGATGAACAACAGAATCCACGAGAGCAGCATCATAGATGCGGGTCACATAAGGTTTTTCGCAAGATTTGCACCCCGTGTACATATCAACATACATTTTTTGTATGGCCGAAGCGGAGAACATGCCCGCCAATGCCATAAGACCAGTAAGTATATATTTCTTCATGACTTTACTCTTTTATTAGTTTAATCGATTGTTCGTTGACTCTCAAGACATAAACGCCTTTCGCGTCAGGCAAGACTAATTGCAGAGGCTCACCGTCCACCGAAGTCCTTTGTGCAAGTTTCTGTCCAAGGATAGAGAACAAGCCTACTTGCGAGTTCGCACTCAAACCCTCCACCAAAACATTCTGATTGTCAAGGTAGGAAACACGCACCTCATTGGATGCCACCGGATGAAGGCCAGAAGAGCCGCCATCATTGAAATAATACTTGTGGATCTCATCGAACAGATAAGCTGTCAAGGCCGCTCCAGTTACCACCACACTATCATTCCTATATTGGATGATAGGAGATTCCGTCAAAAGGGAAAACGTCTTTTTTGTCGAATCCTTGAATTCAATTGTTACGAGCGCAGGATCTACTGCATAGGCAGTCCCCAAAAATCCCATTGCACCCAACAATAGACATAGACTTCGGTTTCTCATAAACAATTCCTTTAAAATTAATAATAAAATATACTAAATCACTTGACAAATATAAAGCACAAGGAAATACAATGATAAATATTTAACATAAATTTTTGACGAGGAAATTATTTTTCAGGGGCGTTTTTGAGAATTTGAGGGATAATGCATAATTTCGCAAAAGAAAATAACCATCAGAAAAAAGAGACAAAATGAGCAAAAGAAATATCAAAATAGCGATACCTCTCATTCTAATTTTAGGTTTAGGAATCCTAACATTCATACGGTGGAACGCATGGTTCGGAAATCCGGAAGAACCCGCCTACACGACTGAAAAGAAAATCGGACGACTCACGCTCACCTTAGGCAACCAAGGGGAATACTCCAGAGCCTTCAGCTGGGTCTTCGGGGAGGAAGTTTCTCAAGGCACACTCTACTTGACAAAGGTGGGCAGCCAAGACACGACCACCATTCCTGCCAAATGCGATGTATGTCCATCCCGTTCCGGCAAAAGTGCCTACTTCCGAGCTTTCGCCGACCAATTGGACCACGGAAGCACCTATAGCTATCAAGTCCGCAACGGGGATATTGCTTCCGAATGGCACCAATTCAACACCTTGGCAGACTCCACAAAAGAGAGCTTCTCCTTCCTCTATTTCGGAGACATCCAAGATTCCGACAGTAGCGACTACACGAGAAGGGTCATGAACGAAATCTATGATCAAAACAAAGAGACGCAATTCGTACTCCTCGGCGGCGACTTCATCGAACGTCCCATGGACATGTACTACAACATGGCCTACGACGGTTTGGGCAGGATGGCAACCGAAGTCCCTATCCTCGCCGTCACGGGAAACCACGAATATCTGAAGGGAATTGTAAGGAAAATCGACAGCCGATTTGCCTACGCCTTCCCCTACTACTTGGCATCGAAGGTAAAGGAGAACCACGTCTTCACGTTCACCTACGGAAATGCCCAATTCTTCCTGCTCGACTCCAACCGTGAATTTTGGAACTTGTCCGACCAACGGGAATGGCTGGAAGCCGAGATGGCAAAATCCACAGCGAAGTGGATGATCGTCGTCCTCCACCACCCAATTTACTCACTCAGAGGCGGGCTTAACAACTTCTTTGTCAAACAAAACTTCCAATCTGCTGTCGAAGGAGGGAAAACCCTTAAAAAGATTGACCTCGTCCTACAAGCCCACGAACACGGCTACGCCCGCAAAAGGACTCCGATGACAGACGGCAAGAGCACCACTCCCCTCTACTCCGTCTCCTACTTCTCGGACAAGGCCTACTTCCAAAGTTTCGATGGCGACTACGAGCGTTGGGGAACCGCCAACCGCTACTACCAGAAAATCAGCATCAACGGAGATTCACTCTTCTTCCGCACCTACACTGACCAACACGAATTATACGATGAAGTAATCTTGTGCTATAACGACAGCGACAAACGCGCCACATTGGCGATCGACAAGGCCCAAGAGATTCCAGAGAAGGTCATCGTCCCTGATTGGTTCCGCCAAGTGAAAGGAGAGAAGAAAACGAAAAAGTATGAGCAATCCATCCAAGAGTGGAAGGAGAAGAAGGGGAAATAAATCCCTACACCATACGAAAATTGGCGACCTATCAGAACAAAACGTTCTGCAAAGTCGCCATATTCCAACAAAAAGATTAAATTTGCACCTTTCAAAACAAAACAACAAGGGCCACGGAAATTGCAGTGCGATAGGTTTTTCCTTGATTCCAACCCGACTCGTTTTCCTAAGCCCGACTCTAAAACAAATAAGATATGGATTTGAACGCATTGACAGCAATTTCGCCCATTGACGGTCGGTACAGAAGCAAAAGCGAAGATTTGGCTTCCTATTTCTCAGAATACGCACTCATTCGCTACCGCGTATTGGTGGAGGTGGAATACTTCATCGCCTTATGCGAAATTCCTCTAAAGAACCTCAGCAGCATAGACAAGAACATCTACGGCTCACTAAGGAACATTTACCAATCATTCACGACCGACGATGCGCAAAGGATCAAAGACATAGAGAAGGTCACGAACCATGATGTCAAAGCCGTAGAATACTTCCTCAAGGAGAAATTCGATGCGCTCAATTTACAAGCATACAAAGAGTTCATCCATTTCGGACTCACCTCCCAAGACATCAACAACACCTCTGTGCCTCTATCCATCAAGGAAGCTTTGAAGAATGTCGTCATTCCTCAAATCGAGGCACTCATCGCCGACTTGGCAAGCAAAGCAGAGGAGTGGAAGGATATCGCCATGTTGGCGAAGACACACGGACAGCCAGCCTCCCCTACCCGCTTGGGCAAGGAAATCATGGTATTCGTGAGCCGTCTGCAAACGCAACTCGACCAATTGAAGTCGCTCCCATGCTCCGCAAAATTCGGTGGTGCTACAGGAAACTTCAATGCCCACCACGTGGCATTCCCTGATCGGGATTGGAAGGCATTCGGAAACCACTTCGTCAACGACATCTTGGGTCTTCAACGCGAACAATGGACTACCCAAATCTCCAACTACGACAATTTGGGTGCCATCTTCGATTGCTTGAAGCGCATCAACACCATCATGATCGACATGAACCGTGACTTCTGGATGTACATCTCCATGGAATACTTCAAGCAGAAGATCAAGGCAGGAGAGGTCGGCTCGTCTGCTATGCCTCACAAGGTGAACCCTATCGACTACGAGAATGCAGAGGGTAACTTGGGCATCGCCAACGCCATCTTGGAGCACTTGTCTTCCAAGCTTCCTGTATCCAGGTTGCAACGCGACTTGACCGACTCCACCGTTCTCCGCAACGTGGGTGTTCCTTTCGGACACATGGTCATCGCCATCCAAAGCTCACTCAAAGGTTTAGGCAAACTGATTCTCAACGAGAAAGCCCTCTATAACGACTTGGACAACTGCTGGGCCGTCGTAGCGGAAGGTATCCAAACCATCCTCCGAAGGGAAGGCTATCCAAACCCATACGAGACATTGAAGGCTCTCACTCGTACCAACTCGACCATCACGGCCGACTCCATCCACGAGTTCATCGAGACACTCAATGTCAGCGAATCGGTCAAAGCCGAGTTGCGCGCCATCACGCCGCACAACTACACTGGCATGTAATCCAGAAACAACAACAAGAATTTACGACGGGGAACCTTAGGCTCCCCGTCATTCTTCTAAATGCCCCAGTTCGAAACCAGGGGCCATGATAGATTACCCAAAACAGACCCTATTCATGAAACCTCAATTTTACACCCTCCTGAAACGTTTTGTAGGAGCCTACAAGGGCCATGTTGCCTTGAACATAGCCTGCAACATCATCTCCACCGTTTTCAGCATCTTTTCGTTCGCCCTCATCATCCCGATTCTTGAAATCCTCTTCAAGACTTCGCAAGCCACCTATACCTACCAACCTTTTGCTTGGGACGTCAACGTCATCAAGAACAATGCTTACTGGTGGGTGTCCAACTATATCGAACAAAACGGTGGCGTGCAGACCCTGATGATTTTGGGCATCCTGCTCGTGGTGATGACCTTTCTAAAGACAAGCGTCGCCTATTTGGCCAGCTTCTTCATCATCCCGATGAGGACAGGCATCGTACGTGACATGCGTAACCAGATGTACAAGAAAGTGGTGGACCTCAACTTGGGCTTCTACCATGACAAGCAGAAGGGAGACATCATCGCCCGCATGACGGGAGACGTGAACGAGGTGGAAGTCTCCATCATGAGTTCCATCGAATTGCTCTCGAAAAATCCGATCATGATCATCGTTTACTTAAGCATCATGCTGATGCTGAGTTGGCAACTGACCCTCTTCGTGCTCGTCGTACTTCCCATAGCAGGTGTCATCATGGGAAAGATAGGCAAGTCGCTCAAACGCTCCTCCAAGATTGCCCAGACGCAGTTGGGACAACTCCTCTCACAGATAGAGGAAACGTTGGGCGGATTGCGTGTCATCAAGGCATTCAATGCTGAGAAGGCCGTTTCCACCCGTTTCGGCGAGATGAACCAAGATCTGACGGACACCAACACCCATGTGAACCGACGCTACGTCATGGCGCACCCCATGAGCGAGTTCCTCGGCACCACTACCATCGCCATCGTGCTCTTCTTCGGAGGAATGCTGATCTTAGGCGAATCGGAAGGCGGGCTCCTGCCCATCACCTCCTCCCTATCGGCAGCCGAATTCATCTATTACCTCGTCATCTTCTACAGCATCATCAACCCTGCCAAGGACTTGACCAAAGCCCTCTACAGCATCGAGAAGGGTAAAGCCTCCTTGGAGCGTATCGATGTCATCCTACAATCGGAGAACCCGTTGAAAGAGGTGAAAGACCCTGTTGAGGCGAAACCGTTCCAAGACAAAATAGAGTACAAGGATGTCAGCTTCCGCTACAACGAGGAGTGGGTACTGAAAAACATCAACCTGACCATCGAGAAGGGCAAGACCGTCGCTTTGGTCGGCCAGTCAGGTTCCGGAAAATCGACGCTGGTCGATCTTCTTCCCCGCTTCTACGACGTAGAGAAAGGTTCCATCACCATTGACGGCACCAACATCAAGAACCTACGTCTCTGTGACCTCCGCTCCTATATGGGCAATGTCAACCAAGAGGCCATCCTCTTCAACGACACCGTCTTCAACAACATCACGTTCGGTGTGGAGAACGCCACCTTGGAGCAAGTGATTGAGGCAGCCAAAATCGCCAACGCACACGAGTTCATCATGGCCATGGAAGAGGGCTACCAAACGAACATTGGCGACCGTGGAGGACGGCTCTCTGGAGGTCAACGGCAACGAATCAGCATAGCCCGGGCCATTCTGAAAAACCCGCCAATCCTCATTTTGGACGAAGCCACTTCGGCTCTCGATACAGAATCGGAGAAGTTGGTACAAGAGGCCATAGAGCACCTCATGAAGACAAGGACGACCATCGTCATCGCCCATAGGCTATCCACCATCCGCAGCGCAGACGAGATATGCGTCATGCAAGACGGTGAAATTGTAGAACGAGGCAAACACGACGAATTGATGGCTCTCAACGGTGTTTACAGAAAATTGCACGACATGCAATCACTGTAACCGATTAAGAATTAACAAATAAGAATCAATAGACACAAGCATACAAATAGCAAAGGAGTCTTTTGGCACGGTATTTGTACCTCTACAGACAGAGTCGTGAGATTCCTTTATATAAGATTTGTAGTTTAGTTCTAAGTTGCACCCCAAAAGGGTGTTTAAAAGCCACTTCCCCAAAAGTGGCTTTTATTTTTGGATCCACTTTATTTACACTTACACGTCCCGGCTTTCTATCTCTTTTTCACCCTTAAATAGCCATCATCATCGGCAAATAAATTCGTGTGATCACCCTCGTAGTTCTTGTAAATTAAAGTTCCCTTACCATTTGGTTTTCCTACAGGATCTTGAAAAACACGAATCTGCGTCTTCTCCAATCGGATAGATTTTCTGCCCACATTCAATGATATCTCAAAGCGATTGTTGTTCTTGTTCACGTTAAAGCTCAACCTCCCCGTTTGCATTCTGTCTTCTCCGTAAACTTCATCAAATACTCGAAGCATCTCCTTTTCATTGAAGTACATAAAACATGTGTAATGATACTTTGGGGTGTCCCACTCTATTCTAGATTCTTTTATGCGTAATGGATACTTGAAAGCCTCGTTGTATTTAGGTGTTTCCCAATAATACTCACCATTGGTAAATTGAGATTTCACTTTGCAAATTGAAGTTGCACTATCCTCAAATTCAAAATTCAATGAATAGTTGAATCGTTGTATGTACTGTTCAATCAATCGAGCTGGAGATCCATGCTTTTTCAGGTATGAGAGCCAAAATAAGAACTCATCAATAAAACCCAAACATGGAGCTTCTTACAATAGATTTATAGGAGCTTTTCACATTCATCTCAACAAATATAGATACTTTCGGCTAACCATACAAGAAAAGGGAGCCTTCTCCTATGCATTTTACTGATCCGTAACGAGACGGACAGAAGCCCGAAAATAATAAATACTTGAAAAAAACAAATAACAATCCTTTTCCTCCATTTCAATAGGCATACCATGGTTTTCTTGCATATAACTCCAATTCTCAAAACTAAAGCAATAAGCACGGGAGCATAAGGAACTCGAAGAAGTCCAATATGAGCCGAACTGTTCTATATGCGTATAAGGACAATAATTAGTAGAAGGGAGGAAAAGAGCTCCAGCCGTTTCCATCTGTTTCCATTGCGTCCCATCGTAATCATTAAAGAAAAAGTCATAGCAACGAGGCAAGAAAGTCAATCCCTCTGGAAGCGTGAAATCGTCAGGAAGAATCATATAGCCCGAAACCCCACACACTCTCGCACGGGAACGAAGATTGTTCGCATTCGGTCTTCCTTCCAAAAGATAATGCCACTCTTCTCTCGTAAGCGTTCGCCACAATCCTTTCTCACATCCTCCATTTTCAATTCTATTATAGACGCCCCAATCATAATTGGCACAGCATGGATCATCGAAACCGGAAGGATCATTGGAAATCTGGAAATCATAGTCATTATGATACATAGTAGGCTTTCGATTATCATCATACCCACTAGTAGCCCAAAGAAACAAGTCCACCCACCCTGGGTAGGAGGCCAATGCACTATCATTTTCCAACCCTAAGGCAGAATAATCCAGTCCCATGGCATCATATTGATTGGTTGCGAAACGCCATGTGTCTGTAGTGGCTTGATATTGCAAATTTCCCTTGGAGAAGCGCACTTGACTACTATCCGAGACTGAAAACCCACCTTCCAATGCGCCTTCCACCTCCTTAGGCTTCCTCTGCGGCTTCTTATGTTGGGCAAACCTATTCCTATCCTTCTTTTTTACAGTGGAGGTTGAGACAAGACGAACATTATGGAAATGTCCTCTGAAACCCATAGAATAATTATAATTAATAGACACTTGCTCCGAATCGAAACTCAAAACAGCGGATCTATCCATTCCTCCACGAGAGGTCCAATATATTCCTTCATTACTCTCTGGCAAGAAAAGGGCACCTGCCGTTTCTATCCTTCGCCAATCTTCTTCGCTATCATATTGATTGGTTTGATAATCCTTGCTTCGAGGAGTGAAGGAGAGTCCCTTGGGAAGTTGAAAATCATCAGGCAAAAGCAGATATCCTTCCACACCACACACCATTGCCCGAGAACGCAATTCATTGGCATGAGGGCGTTCTGTCAAAAGATACATCCATTCAGTATCGGAAAGGGTTCTCCATAAGCCTGCCTTGTCTCCTCCATTCGAGATTTTATTGTATATTCCCCAATCAAAATTGGCGTTTTTCCCTTTACAGAAAACGACAGTACCACCCAAATTCAAACATTTTCTTCTATAGGGTTTGTTACTGCCAACTTCATCCGTAGGTCTTTCATAACCGCTGGAAGCCCAAGCAAAGTCGTCCATCCAACTAAAATCCGAAGGATCAAGAGTTGGATCCTCCCTCCAATAATGGGAATCTCGCCACCTTTTCTTTTTATGACTTAACACATCATACTGGTTATTTGCGAAACGCCAAATCTCCGTATTAAGCTGATATTGCAGGTTGCCCATTGAGAACTGCACCTGCGTCGAATCGGAGATGGAGAAGAGCCCAGGAAGTTTTCCTTCGGGTTTCAACAAACTATCGGGAAGATAGGACTCTCCCGACAACGCACCACAAAGCACCGACTTCCCTTCTTGAGAGGAGACGTCTCTTGGCAGAGCCACCAAAAGAAGAAGGAAAACAAAGGTCAATCCTGCCTGCCGCCTCACCATGCGTCCCAACACCTTTCCCCATTGACCCAATCCGACATATTGCTGCGCCGACGACCTGAGGTTGACGGTACAGCCTTTGAGATCGCAATCTTTCAAAACTTTATTTGTCCAGATGCGTAACCAGATGTCTTGTTTGGATTTTTGCATTTTAGGCTGGATATATACTTACTTTTCTAATCTTAACAAAGATAGAAATTCCCTTCGATTCAGACAACATCACGACAAAAAACAGTGGGCAATCGCAAGAAATCCGTTTGTAGCCCCAAACTCCTACAAGTAATTACCTTTCAATCCTTTATCATTGTCATTTTTAGAAGCCTCATGCCTATCTTTCATTCGTCTCTGTTGAATACACCCTGTGAAATCAACGCAATCCACTCCGTCGGCATAACAACAAATTGGGGGATTTTTCCTATTTTTGCAGAGATTAGGAGTAACGCGAAGGGAGAACAAATCTCCCCACCCTACCCAAACGTGTGAACCATTGCAAAATGGGGAAGACCCTACGAACATCAATATTCAAAGCTCATGGAAATCGGCAAGATTAACAAGTTAAAAGTCATCGACATAACAGACAAAGGAGTCTATTTAGACGGCGGTGAAGAAGGTCACCTCTTCGTCCCTAAACGCGAACTGCAAGAGAAGCCTTCCGTAGGCGACGAACTAGAAGTGTTCATCTATCGGAATGCCAAGAGGGAAGCCGTGGCTTCGGGCATCATCCCCTACGCCATCGCAGGCGAATTTGACTACCTCACCGTCAACGAAGTCTCTGCCGCCGGCGCGCTGCTGGACTGGGGCATCGCCAAAGACCTCTTCCTGCCCTCCAGGGAGCAGACCAACCGTCTGAAGGTGGACCGTTCCTACCTCGTGTACGTGTACTACGACGAGAATACCCGACAGGTCATTGCCACCATGAAAGTAGAGCAATTCTTGGGTCTCACCAAGCCAGAATACAAGATGAACCAAGCGGTTGACATCCTCGTGGCGAAGGAAAACGAAATCGGCTACCGCGTCATTGTGGACAATGCCCATTGGGGTATCATCTACCACAACGAAATATTCGAAAAGGTAACCTACGGCATGAGGACCACCGGCTACGTGAAATGCGTCCGAGAAGACGGACGTATCGACGTGGCTCTCCAAAAGCAAGGATTCCGCGCCGTCGACTCCATTACAGACCTTATATTGGACGAACTAAGAAAGAACAACGGATTCCTTCCCTTCAACGACAAAACCGACTCTCAAGTGATTTATGACACGTTCGGATGCAGCAAGAAGAACTTCAAGAAGAGCATCGGAACGCTCTACAACCAAAGGCAGATTCTTATCAAGGAGAATGGCATAAGTCTCGTCAACGAGGACTAAAGATACACAATAGGCGGATATGCTCAAGGCATATCCCCTACTGCTGATTCATTTTCATCAACGAATCTACAATAGGCTCATCCGCCGCACACCAATCCAACTGCTTCAGCTCGGAGAGAGGCAACCACCGCAAATCCGCATGCTCCTTCAATTGCAAGTCTTTCGTCCCTGCCGAACAGAGATAGGCGCTCATGGTCAAATCGAAATCGGGATAGGGATGCTTCACAACACATAACAAATCGCCTACCGACACATCATACGCCATCTCCTCCAAGAGCTCACGGTGCAAAGCCTGCTGGGGTGTCTCCCCCTCCTCGATTTTTCCTCCCGGGAATTCCCAACGAAAAGAGGTATATTCGAATTTCGTCTTTCCTTTTTGCACGCACAAGACCTCTTCGCCGCAACGCACCACTGCCGCCACAACATCGTAATGAGGCCTCTTTCTGCCGGAACGCAACATCATCTCCTCCCACGTGATCGATTGACTGCTCAGCCCCGCATCCTCGCCACTACGACTCCAAAACTTTGCCATCTACGTCCTTTTAAATTAATGTTAAGCGAAACGGGGAAGACCAACCGTCCTCCCCGCTCTATTATTTGATTAAATGTCCTATACCAACTTGTGGATAATCAAGCCAGACCTAAGTTTAGGTTCGAACCAAGTCGTCTTAGGAGGCATGATATTGCCAGAATCTGCAATGTCGATCAACTGCTTCATAGAGACAGGATAAAGAGCCAAAGCCACCTTCATCTCACCGCTGTCAACACGTTTCTTCAACTCACCCAAGCCACGGATACCGCCGACGAAATCGATTCGTTTGTCGCTACGCAAATCCTTGATGCCCAAGATTTCGTCCAAAATCAAGTTGGAAGAGATGGTCACGTCAAGTACTCCGATTGGGTCGTTATCATTGAACGTACCCGCCTTAGCTGTCAAAGAGTACCATTTACCAGAGAGATACAAGGAGAAGTTGTGCAACTTGTTTGGCTTATAGATCTCAGCGCCCTTCAACTCCACGTCGAAGTTCTTCTTCAAAGCCTCCAAGAACTGCTCGTCAGACAAACCGTTCAAATCCTTTACAACACGGTTATAGTCGATGATGTTCAATTGGTTGTCAGGGAAGCAGACAGCCAAGAAGTAGTTGTACTCCTCGTCGCCCTTGTGATTAGGGTTCTGACGACGTTTCTCATCGCCCACCAAAGCGGCAGCCGCACTACGGTGGTGGCCGTCAGCGATGTAAAGGGAAGGAATGCCAGCGAAGATCTCCGTGATACGGGCAATCGTAGCCGCATCGTCGATCACCCAAAAATGGTGGCCGAAGCCATCAGGAGCAACGAAGTCGTATTCAGGCTTACCTGCTACCACCTTTGCCACAATTGCATCCAACTCGTCGTTGTGAGGGTAAGCAAAGAAGACAGGCTCGATGTTCGCATTGTTGACACGGACATGCTTCATTCTGTCCTCTTCCTTGTCACGACGGGTCAACTCATGCTTCTTGATTTTTCCCGTCATGTAATCCTCCACGTTAGCACAAACGACCAAGCCATATTGAGTACGGCCGTTCATCGTCTGGGCATAGACGTAGTAGTTTTCCTTAGCGTCTTGAACCAACCAGCCGTTCTTTTGGAACGCCTCGAAATTCTCAACAGCCCTACCATAGACACGAGGATCATGTTCATCCGTTCCCACAGGAAAATCGATCTCAGGTTTGATGATGTGATACAAAGACTTCGGATTTCCCTCCGCCTCGTTCCTAGCCTCTTCCGAGTTCAACACGTCATAAGGACGGGAAGCCACTTGTTCCACCAAGTTTTTAGGAGGACGAATTCCCCTAAACGGTTTAATAACTGCCATATTTTATTCTATTTGATTAATTTATTCCATTCATTTAAAGAAACGAATCTTCCGCAAAAATAAAGAAGATGCGATTAATCTGCAACACGAAACCCGAAAAACAACAAAGGCACTGCTTTACAGCAATGCCTTATGTTATTCCCTATTTGTTTTATCTTATTTCTTAGAATTCTTCTTTTCAGCCTTAGCTTTTGCCTTAGCGTCCTTAGCAGCCTTCTTAGGATTTGCGATCTCCTCTGGAGTCTCCTCAACACCAACACCACAGTACTCCTTCAAAGAATCCAAAGCCTTGTAGTGGTCAAGAGATGCAGCCTTTTCCCAATCCAAAGCAGCAGCCTCAACGTCACCAGCCTTGTACTTCAAGTGACCACGGTTGTAATATGCCTTTGCGAATGAAGGGTTCAAAGAGATAGCCTTGTTGTAGTCAACCATAGCTGCCTTTGCGTCACCCATATCATCTTTTGTATTACCTCTGTTGAAGAATGCCTCAGCAAACTTAGGATTAACCTTGATTGCTGTTGTATTGTCTTCGATAGAACCTTGAAGGTCTCCCAATTCCTTCTTAGCGATTGCACGGTTATAGAAAGACAAAGCGTCTTTTGGGTTTTGCTTCAAAACGATATCATAATCGTCCTTTGCTCCCTTGTAGTCGCCCAATCTAAACTTAGCATTTCCCATGTTACCATAAGCCTCATAGAACTTAGGATTCAACTCGAGAACTTTGTTGAAGTTCACGATAGCTTCCTTGTAAGCGCCAGCACGATACTTAGCGATACCAGCATTAAAAAACTCAGTTGCTGTTTTCTGTGCAAACGAATTCAATGCAAAGAATGCGAAAAACAATATATAAACTATTCTTCTCATAAAAAATTAGAGTTTATTAAATATCCTATCACATTCCCAAGTGACAATTATGGTTAAGAGAACGTGGGAACAGCGTTCCTTTTTTGTTATTTTAATTTTTAAAACTTCGCAAAGATATACTTTTTTCAACAACACAACAAATTTTACGAAAAAAAAACATTTACCCAAACACGGCAATTTCATTTGAAAACAGCGTAATATGGAATATTCATGCAAATTTCATACTAAATCTGCCTCCGAGCCTCCCCACTACCCCAAAATCGCCATCCGCAAATTCCACTCACTTTCCAGCCAACTTATAGCGATTGCCGGGCAAGGAAGAGACAACACCAGAGAACTCCATCTCGAACAAAAGCGAGGAGAGCCGATGGACGGGCAGTTGCAACGAACGAGCCAAGTCGTTGATTTGCAACGAATCGCCATTTTTCAGCAGTTCTGCCACCCGTAGGGAGTCGCCCTCCAACTCGGGGAAAAGCGAGAGCTGCACTGCCGACGATGCCGAGCGGTCCCAATTCATCAAATATTCAATGTCCTCCGCCGAGGTGACCAACGCCGCCTTGTTCTGCCGAATCAAATTGTTGCAACCAATCGAATAATAGTCGCCTACCCGTCCTGGACAAGCAAAAACATCCCGATGGTAAGAATTGGCGAACTCCGCCGTCAGCAGAGAACCGCCCTTCTCGCCCGATTCGACCACCAAGACGCAATCGCTCATGCCGGCTATGATCCGGTTGCGAGCCACAAAGAAATTCCGGTCGATAAATGTTCCCGAGACATATTCGGACAAGAGGGCTCCCCCACTCGCCATCATCTGCTGCGCCACCTGCCGATGAGCTGCAGGATAGACGTGTTCCAAACTATGCCCCACCACCCCCACCGTGGGAAGCGAACAATCGAGCGCCTTTCTATGGGCACAGACATCCACCCCGTAGGCCAAACCGCTCACCACCATCAAATCGGGATGCGAGGCACTCAAATTCTGAATGATCGACTCGCAAAGCATCCGTCCGTACTCCGTCATCTTCCGTGTTCCAACCACGCCAATCACCTGAGCCTTGTTGTAATCGGTCGTCCCTCTGCTATACAATACGATGGGAGAATCAGGGCATTCGAGCAAACGCGAGGGATAGCGTTCGTCCTTATAATGAAGAATATCGATGCCGTTGCGCTGAGCAAACTCGATTTCCTGCTCCGCCCTGGAGAGGAGGTTTTTCGAACGTTGCACCTCCGACGAGAGGACCCGTCCCACGCCGGGGATGGAGGCCAATGCCTTTGGAGAGGCCTTGTAAATCTCCTCCTCGTCGCCCATGACAGACAATATCTTTTTCGAGACCAACGGGCCTACCCCCTTTACCAAGGTCAGCCAAATCTTATATTTCATACGATAGACAATTTACAATAAACTATGGATAATAGACAATTCGCCATGAGGGATGCGGGTCTGAGCGACCAACACTCTTCATCGAAAAAAGCCACATTCAATTAGGGGAACGAAACAAAACAGCCAAACTTGAAGATTTCTTGCAAACAGAGCCGACTTCCGTCTCATCCTAATATTGTGCAAATGTATGAAATTATTTGCTTATCTTTGCACTCCAATAGCGAACAAAATATAGATCATGGATAAGACAAGACTAAATAAGATAGACAGGCTGATCCAAAAGGAGATGAGCGACATGTTCCAAAAATCGACCAATGCGTTGAAGGGCACGCTTGTGACCGTGACCTCCGTTTCCGTATCCGCCGACCTAAGCATCGCACGCATCCGACTCAGCATCTTTCCTTCAGACAGGCAGGAGGAGACCATGGCTCTCATCAAGAATAGCACGAAGACCCTCCGCTACGAATTGGGCCAACGAATCCGTTACCAACTGAGGAAAGTGCCGGAACTGACCTTTTTTATCGACGATTCTTTGGACTACATAGAGAACATTGACCGACTTTTGGCCAAGGACGGAAACGAGCAATGAGATTTCCCCTTTACATCGCCATCCGCTATCTTTTCTCAAAGAAGACGCACAACTCCATCAACATTACATCCTTGATATGTGCTGGTGGAATTTGTGTGGCCACCATCGCCCTTGTTTGCACGCTATCCGTTTACAACGGATTCCAATCCCTCATCGCCGGACTATACAACGCCTTCGACCCCGATTTGAAAGTATCCCTCGTGGAGGGCAAGACGTTCGTCTGTCCGCAAGAGCAACTCAACAAAATAGAGTCGATTGAACACGTCGCCGTAGTCGCCCAAGTACTGGAAGAGAATGCCATGGTGAAAAACAAGGAGAGACAATCGACCATCTTCATCAAGGGAGTCTCCTCCAACTACATCCGACTGATCCGTCCCGACTCGATCCTCACCGCCGGACAATTCCTTTTCGAAGACAACGGAACCGACTTCACCGTGATTGGAGCCGCCACCGCTGCCGTCATAGAGGGCAACGTAGCCTGCATCAGCCCCATCTACTTCTATGCACCCAAGCACGACACGAAAATCAACATGGCCAACCCGGAAAAATCATTCAACGAAAGGTCGGCCTACGTCTCCGGCATCTACGCAGTCAACCAACAAGACATAGACAGCCGATTCGCCTTCTGCTCGCTCGATTTCGCACGGGGGCTGTTCAACTACAACAACCAAGAAATCTCCTCCTTGGAAATCAAATTAGACGGAAATGGGGAGGAAGAAAAAATCAAACAGCAGATTCTTTCCATTTTAGGAGAAAATTTCATCATAAAAAACAAACACGAGCAGCATGAGGATTTCCACAGAATGCTCAAGGTGGAAAAATGGATTACGTTTCTCATCCTCTTCTTTATCCTGCTGATTGCCGTCGTCAACGTCATCGGTTCGCTGACCATGCTCATCATCGAGAAAGAGAACGACATCCGGACACTGAGTTGTTTAGGGGCAAACGACAAGACCATCAAGCGCATCTTCCTTTTGGAAGGCTGGCTGATCTCCGTTACGGGAGCCGTCGTCGGACTAATCATAGGTCTGTTGCTCTGCTTCCTGCAACAACAATTCGGGCTACTGAGACTGAACGATGGAGGAATGAACGAAGCCTTCATCGTAGACAGCTATCCGGTTGTCGTCAATGGATGGGACATCCTCATCATCATGGCCACCATCCTCACCGTAGGATTGGTCATCGCATGGTTCCCTTCCCGATACGTTGGGCGAAATCAATTGTAGAGACGCACGGCCATGTAGAGACGCACGGCCGTGCGTCTCTACAATTGGCGACATTTACCATTCTTACCTATGTTTTAGAAAGAAAATAGCCAAAAATTGCCTATGTTTTGGAAAGGATGTTATACATTTGTATCGGTATATCAATCAATTAGCCATGTATAATAGAAAAATTGAAATAATGTCCTCCCTATTTTCAATCACCATGCTTGCCACCGCCTTTGGAGTATCTTATGGAATCAACATACATGTGCTGATGTTTTACCCAAATCAACGTCGCACTTTTTGCAACAAATAAGGACAGAAAAAACGACGCAAAATTCGCGTCGTTTTCTTCTATGGGGGAACCCACAGGCTAAAACATCTTCCTTTTGTTCACCTTTCAGTCCTCCTGCCTCATTTATTTTCAAATTCACATTATTCCTTTGGAACGTAACACAAACACCACCGTGCGTTAACACAATGGTAGATTTGGGCCGTGTAGAGACGCACGGCCGTGCGTCTCTACGATTGTGCGGTCCTTCATTGTTGTACGGATCCATGTGATTGTGCATTGCCACATGGTTGCGCGTTTCACCATGGTTGTTTTAACGCATCTTCTTCCCATTTAAGGGGATTCCTTATAATGTAATTGGTGATGTTTTTGTATTCCGTGGCTGTCCGAATGATGTGGTCGTAATAATTCGATTGCCATAATGGATTGTTTTTGTTGAATTTTGCCATGTCCTATTGTTCGCATCAATCCAATCGTCAATTTGATTGATTGTTGACGATTTGAAACCGGCCACAAATGATGATATCGATTTCGGTTTACGTTGAAACCGTGGGTGATCACCTTGCGTTAAAATACCACCATGTGTCGTACCTACATCATCCACGCATTTCGTTTTATCCAAGATTACAATGGCATGCAAATGATTAGGCATCAAAACGAATTCGCCCAAAAACAATTCTTTACGCAATTCAAATGATTTGAAAAATTCATCATAAACGATCTGCCCCACACCATTTAATATCATTTCTCCATTCTCAATGTATCCAAAATGGTTTTTTCTTCCATATGTAACAATGGTTATAAAATAATGTCCATTGCCAGCATAATTCCACCCCCTCCGTCGGTTAGACGGTATCCGATATTTATTCCTGAATTTTTCGGTCATTGTTTCATTGTTTGAATTTTTTCCAATATTGATTAACATGCAAACGGTCACGATGTAGAGACACACGGCCTGTAGAGACGCACGGACGTGCGTCTCTACAACCAAACGATCGTGCATTTTTACAATGATGTCGCAAAAAAAACGATAGACGTTTATTGAATGTAAAATTACAATAATATTTTAATTTCAGGAATATTAATTTCGGTTTGTGTTGAAATTGCGGATGATGTAATGTGCGGTCATGTTGACGCACGGTCATGTGGAAACACACGACCATGTAGAGACGCACGGCCGTGCGTCTCTACGATTGTGCGGATCCATGTGATTGTGCATTTTCACATGATTGTATATCCCAATGAATCCTAATTGAACCTCTGCACCGCCACCGTGTAGATGTCCTCGATTAGACGGATGCCTCCCGTGTAGCCTACGTAGAAGTCATCGAAGACCACCTTGTCCAAGACGGGCCATGAGATGTTCAAGAAGTTACCTTTGAGTTTCTCCGTCAACTCTTTTTCATAGTAACCGCCTAAAACCAACGGATAGCCGTGGTAGTCATGACTTTTAATCTCCTCATGAATCTTGAATCCATCCGTCTCGAAGGCAACATCCGCCTTTATGCCGTAATTGAGGTTTTGGAACTCTGCCGCGATCAACTCATGATGTTCTTTGGGCGTGTCATCCGTAATGAATTGCTTGGCCGGCACCAATCCCAAATCATTCACCAAGAACTTTGTGATGCCTAAGGAGTATTGAGCGTCTGCCACCACCGTAAACTGTTTGTTGATCACACGGTTCTCCAAGAAGAGATCGGCATAATGAGAGATTAGATAGTAGAAATAATCCTCGTGTTTCTTGATAACCTCCTCCACCTTCGCCTCATCGACATGGGCAAATTTCCCCACCTCACGCAAGAACTTGCTTGTCTCAGTGGCACCAATCGGCAAGACTGGGTAGTGTAGGTATGGGATACCCAACCGTTTCTCCATGGTCTTCATATTCTTCAGTCCCACCCATGGAGAGACTAGCAGGTTGAACTCCGCTTCAGGTATCTTGTTGATGTTCTCAATGCCTCGCTGATAGCCGAAGATGGTATTGGGTGTCAAACCAATCTCCCTCAAAAGATTCTCCAGTTCACGGATATTGCCGAGCCAGAAAAGATCCTGATAAGGCACGTCCGCTCATAGGTTCACCAACCCTTTCTGCTTCTTGTCCGACTTCTTGAGGTACTGCGTAACGATCGCCTCCACCACTTGTTCATGGCCTTTGTAGTTGTTGCCTTTGAAACCAGCTGTAGGTGCGAAAACCACAGGTTTGTCAGCATCCGCAAATTTAGAAACGACCTCGGCCACATCGTCGCCCACAATCTCAGGAATACATCCGGTCAAGACGACATAGAGGTCGGCATCAATTACCTTCAATGCATTGGCAATGGTCGTCTCCAGTTTCTTCACACCACCGAAAACCACGTCCTTCTCATTGATGGATGTACAAGGGAAGATCTGCGGGGAGAGATAACCCGAACTACCCGTAGTGTCGGAAAGCTTCTGCGCACAGCCCGGACCCGAATGGAGCACGGGGCAAGCACGGTCTATCGCCTGAACGGTCTGCATTGCCGCCAAGGCACACTTATATCGTTGTTTATCTAGTATCTTTGCCATTATTTTGCCTCCTCGAAAAATTTATCAACCTTTTGTTCATACCACCACTGCGTGTAAGGAAGTTTGGAACGCTTTGCCAAATTGGCCTCAAAACTGCGGTTCCGAATCGTATCGAGCACCGTGTTTGCAAACTCCAACGTGTGTTTATAACCGAAGATCATGTATTCATCCGCCACGTAAATGGCTGGTGTCCCGTTCTTGATCGCCCAAACGGTGGAGCCTGGGTGACGAGAAAGATACATGTCTGGCTTATACTTGTTGAGGATGTTCATCACCTCGTAGTTCTGCTGGTCGGCCACCGATGTCTCAAAGTCTATGTTGTTATCCAACAAATACTTCATAGATGGAGGAACGTCGCCATTCTCATACTTCTTATCGTAGTGCCAAGCCAATGCCCAGACCACCTTGATACCCAATTCATTCAACACTCTGGATACTTCGAAGGTATAACCGGGGCCCATGCCCAAGACAGCCGTCAATCCGTTCAATTCCTTCTTTACCTCTTCAATCTTAGGAAGGTAGATGGCACGTTGCTCCTGGATATATTTCTCGATCTTATCCTCCCGGTGCGTAACCTTACCAATCTCACGCAACCACGTCTCAAAGCCTGTGATACCGCACTGGTTGATGCTACGCACATAAGGCACGCCGTACTTCTCCTCCAAGGCATTGCCTAAATAGTTACCCAACGTACCACAGATACAAGTAGTGGCCAGACTCTCCGACAGATGCGAAAGCTCCTCTACCGTTGAGTTGCAGTAAAGAAAGACCGGATCCAAATCGAATTGTTTAAACATCTCGATGATCTCGGGGCGAGCCGACTCAAAGAAGTTCTTGAAGTTGATCTTGTTGGTCTTAACACCCGGACGAGGCTTCTGTACGATAGACTGCATCACCGCATGATCGGATATATCAAAACCTGTCGCCCATATCTTCGATTTG
>JAGCWQ010000065.1 GCA_017961765.1 Paludibacteraceae bacterium
GAAACTCAACGTCTGCGTCATCGGCGCATCGTCCATTCCCATCCATTGAAATTTACCCGTCAACATGAGGTGGGAGCAACGCTCAGCACCTGCCACGGCCGGATTGACCAGATAATAATTGAAGTGGTACTGGTCATAAACGATTTCATCCTGTGCCCTCAGAAAAAAGGTTGTGCAAGAAAAAAGTGAAAGAAAAAATAGAAATTTAATTCTCATCTGACTTGTAATTTAGTTTTATCAAAAAGAAAGGGAAGGCAAAGGAGTGACCTTCGCCTTCCTATTTTCCAATTAACGTCTCAACAATGTGAAGTGTCCGACATAAGTTTTCTCAATCTCTTCGATTTCAATCTCATACCAATAGTCCGTTGTTGGCATTGGCTGACCGTTATAGTATCCATCCCAACCAGGATCTTCACCTTTATACTCGGCCAACTTCTTACCATAACGGTCGAAGATACGAACCACAGCATCAGGATAAACCTCCCTCAAATTGGTTACTTCCCATGTATCGTTCACACCGTCGCTCTCTGGAGTAACGACTGTATGAGGGAATACGCCTGGAGCATCCAATTTAAACTTGAAGCTATTCTTACAGCCAACCGCATCTACCACGTAAACTATGTGGGAAGTAAAGGAGAGGTCCTCCGCAACATCGCCAGGGAAAATAGCATCCTCACTATCAAGAGCAAACTCGAAAGGAGCCGTACCCTTCATCGGATCCATTTCGACCTTACGCTCCCTCAAACCAACAGAATCAACACCCGTAATGACAGGGATGGAAGTCACCTTCACACCAAAGGCGGTATCCTTCGTACATGTACCTCTCGTCATAGACAAGCGGAAGAGACGGGTTGTATCCAACGTCTCCGTAATTGTAGCACCCATTGCCAAATAAGTTGAATCGTCGTCGGCCGTCCAAATATAGTCTGACGCATCGAATGAAGAAGCATCCAACGTTGTAGAAGAGCCTTCGCAGATAGGTGTATCACCCGTCACCTCACCGGTAATTGGCTCATCCACAGACAAGGTAGCCATCATCGTGATGTTTTGGCAACCCGCATAGGAAGCAACGAAATTGTAGTTGTAAGAAGATCGATGGTTGTAAGCTGTCGTGCTATTGTAAGCTGCAACAACAGTAATGCTCTTGTCGGTCAATCCACTAGTAATCGTAGCATCTTCCTCCCATGTGATTGTTGTTCCTTCAGGAGAAACCTTCGGCAAGGTAATCGTCACCTCTGTGCCCTCACAAACCGTCTGAACCTCTGGAAGGTCAATTTCGATAGGTTGAAGCACCTCAATCTTATCCGTTGTATCACGATGTTGACCATCATAATCGAAGGACACATAGTAGGAAGCATTCTTTGCAGGAGAGAGAAGAGCCACCAACATACCGTCAGCATTCAACGAGAAGAGGTCTGTGATATCCTTCACCACACCGTCTATCGTCTCTACGACAGACAACGTACCTTTTGGAGACTTACGGAATGAACCCGTTCCCGTCGTATCGATGACGAACTCTTTCTTCTCACCGAAACAGAGTGTATCGGCAAACGAAGTCGTCATCTCCAACTTAGCATCCACCCAAAGGTTGATGGTCGTCGTAGTACCACAATAGTTATCATCAGCAAGGGTGATTTCGTACGTCTTGTCAGACTCTACCTTATCCAAAGAGTATTGCTGACCGTTGTTCACCTCAGCACCTGATTGATCCTTCCATGAAATAGTAGAGAGCGTTACATCCTTTGGATTTGGCACTTCCACATTCACCTCCATCTCAACAGACTTGCCTCTTACAACGATATAAGGTTCTGTAGCATCAACCACCTTGATATTCTGCTTAACCTTCAACTCCAATGGTTCCGTTGAATTAGTAACCGAACATCCCCTATTGGTAATAGTAAATGCATACTCACCATTATCAGAATACTGAGCAGGAGAGAACGCGATGCTCTTCGGATTAGCAGGCGAATAAGGAGCACCATCCTTTGTCCATACGATGGAAGTTGGCTCCTCTGGGCAAGTGTAAGACAACGTGATTGTTGAACTTGCCTCCTCGCAGATCTCAGGATCTGAAATTGTCGCAGTAGCCGTCAATGGAACTGCTACAACCGTAACCTCAACAGAAGTAGGACACTCATTTACATAAGATACTTTATAAGTACCCGACTCCGTTACCGTGATATTATCAGAACCGATAGAGGAACCATTCTTTGTCCAAGAGTAAGAACCCTCCGTCTTCGTCATGCTTGGTTTGAGTGACAAATCACCACCACAAGTATAAATTGTAGTTGAAGCCAAATCTGTTGCCAACAAGTCAACATTGTTCCATTCCGTATTGTTATCTTCCGAAATCAAGATGGAGCCTTCGATTCGGCCATCGCCGATAGTCACCTCATGAGTCTCCGAAGCTGTACAAGCACCTGCGGTAACATTCAATGTGAATGTATATTTGTCACCCGCAGATCCAGGCATCTCTTTTGACTTATAAGAAGCACCCGTTCCGTTGTCACCGTTCGTACTAGTCCACTCATAAGAGACGGTGGAGGTGTTTTGGTCGGATGAAGCCTCCAAGGTAATGGAGGTATTCGGACAAGTTCTATCCGATGCCGTGATCTTCACGTTGTCCAATTTATCAATCGTCACTTGGATATCCTCTTTAGCAGAGATACAAAGTTCATCCGATTCAGGCACCGTAAATTGTCCCGTCACATGGTATAGACCAGACTCAGCCACCTCAGGACCACCCAAGGCTTGATCGGCATCATCATAGTAGGTAGCGGAGAAGCCCTTCTCCACTGCAGTTGAATACTCGTAATAGTTATTCAACAAAACTTTCTGTGGATAGCAGTAACCGCTTGCGTTATCCGTCTTCAAGATTGGCTTAGCGTAAACCGTAACCGTGATAGGAGTAGCTACAGAGACTGCACCTGTCGATTTATCCTTTTGAGCCACATAATAAACGCGCTCTACTTCCAATTCACCTGCAGGCACTGTCACATCAGGGACAGGAGCCGTAGCCGAACCATTTGTAGCATCCTTTACAGGATTAGCGTTAGGAGCCTCAGAGAACCAAACCAACTCGTAGTCGCTCTCTGCCTTTACAGAAGAGTTGATCGTAGCCGTCAAAGCCACAACCCTATCCGAATTTTGGCAATAGGTCAACGAAGGAGCTGTCGGAGCAGGCGTATCACTGATGTTCACCACTACTTTCTGCAATTCGCTACGACAACCCGTAGTCTTGTTGATTTGAGCCACATAGAAGATCTCTTGACGATCTGTACCCTCTTGACTTGCATCGTAGGTTGGAGCAGGCGTACCCGAAATCTCGTTCTTGCCTTCAGCATCCGAGAACCAAACCAACTCACAATCGTCAGAAGGAATCACTCCATCTTTATCCTTCGTCAACAAATCGACGAACTTGCCACCGGAAACATCCGTCTTCAAGTAGTTGAAGATATAGTTGGACTTAGAAGCAGGCTTCTCCGTCTCGTTAACCGTTACGGTAATCTTGACAGGCTCGCCATAGCAAGTGGATTTATCCTTTGTAGTCAACGTATAGTATTGACGTACCCAGTAATCTTTTGAACCCGCCTTTGAAGTCGATGGCGTGAATGCATTCTTATGACCTGTAGCACCTGCGGTAATCTCCTCATCAAACCATTCAAGGCCAGAAGAGAGGAAGTAGTCACCGTCAGTCACCTCATTCGCAGAGAGGACATCGGCAGTTGTACCGATACAATATTCAGGCGTTGCGTTGTCCACAGAAGGCTCTTTTACATCATATACCTTCATGTGAATGGTCGCCTTTTCACTCTCAGCATTGGTCTTCGTATTCAACTGGCTAACATAGAAGAGCGTCTCGCCAGCCTTCGTAGCCGTGAAGGAAGGAGCTTGATCCTCACCTGTTCCCTTCTCTGCCGTTGCCGAAGAATACCATTTCAATTGATAGTCTGAATTCAATGGTGTCGCCATCTCAGAAAGGTCTGCAATACTCATACCCACGCACAACATCGTATCACGAACCACTGGAATCGGAGCGTCATTGACAATCACCGTCACCGTAGCCGTATCGCTGACACAACCAGCTTCCGACTTTTGGTTCACCCAATAGTAGAACGTGCCTGCCTCGGAGAGGTCTTGAAGCGGAGCTGATGTAGAAGGCGAAGAAAGATCTTGCGTCTTATACCAATACAAAGTGTTTGAACCTGCTGCCGTAGCACCTGCTGCTATAGAGGCGCTCTTACCATTCTCTTTCAAGAGAGGAACAACCTGAGTTGCAGGCTTTGCAGGCACTTCGTTAACAGTCACCTTTACGCTTGTCACGGCGCTCTCACATGTAGTAGCATTATCCGTAACTGAATAGAAAAACTCGTAAGCCTCCTCTTGAGCCTTGAGTGTAGTTATGTCAGGCTCCGAGCCTGCCTTCGACTTAGACTCGTCAGCATACCAATTGACCGTATAAGGGGCAAATGCCACACCAGCCAAAGCTGCCGTAAGGGCTGACTTATCCTCCTCGTTCTCACAGAATTCGATTGGGTCGATTGCTGGAGCCTTTGGTTTCTCATAATAACGAACCACAATGGAGTCGTAAACATAACAAGCAGAAGCTTCTGGCTTCTCATTGTCACGTACCTTCACATAATATTTCTCTAATGTTCCGGCCTTGTTCTCCGTCCATCCGATCTTCGTCTTCAACGTAGAAGAGGTTGCATTCTTCGTCACCTGAAGTGCGTTATCGTCGGCACCCACTTTGTTGAGGAACCACAGTTCGTCGAACACTCCCTCAGTGGACTCGATACCAGAAACACTCAACTCGACAGCGTCGCTCTCCTCACAAAGATTGATTGTATCGTTAGCCGTTGCATGCTTCTTTCCGTCCACCTCAATCGTAACAACGTCATCAGGACGCTTACATGGAGGACAACCATAACGAGCGGTCAATTCGATACGGCCGCAATTATAGTCGGTCAACTTACCGAAACGAACATTCGCATAACACAACGTATTTCCCGCATTGGAAGAAGAGGTGTAACTATTGGCTGTAGCTCCATAAGCATAAATACCGAAGCCCTCAGAGTCAATCTTAGGAGTTGCGAACAAGGCTGTCTCTTGTGCTGCTCCAGGAGCGTCGAACACATAGAAAGAAGCATTTCCCTTAAACTCCACACCAATAATATATTGTGTACCACGAGCTGGGTTGGCAGGCAAATTCACATTACATTCAACCGTCAACATATTCGGACCCGCATCGTCGATTGTGAAAGTCTGCGTCTTTCCTTGCCAAAAACGAGAACCTACTACATATAGTCCATTATCGTTAATCTCTACGTTATAGACTGCAGGCGTTGCAGTGACAGAAGCTGATCCGCTGTAGGATTTTGCAGCAATATCGAAAGACTTCAAATCTGACGCAGAGAAGATATTCAACATCAAACCATAACTTTGAGGAGAACCCGCAGTCGTCATCTTTTGGTCCTTATACAAATAAGTATCGAAAGAAGAGATATCTTCCAACCAAACCGTATAAGTAGTATCGTTGCTAGGAAGAGCCTTATTGTCATGAATCTCTCCCTTGTCTATCTTGTCACCAGAAACGCAGAACTTCAAGGCACTTCCAGCACCCTTCGTCGCAACCGTCTCCAAGGTATCCTTGCCAGTCTCCGTAGCGAAGAGAGCCCATTGCGTCTCTTGCTTTGCCGTATAGAACTTATCGTTCACCTTAGCCTCGAAACAGATGTTATCAGAAGCTGACGGCTTCATCGGATCAGCCACACAATTCATGCTTGTAATAATCGTATCGACAGGCATCTCCATCTCAGTCACAAGACAAGTGGTTGTCACAGGCTCACAAACTCCACAAGGGACATTACCACCGATATACTCGGCCGTCACCTCATAAAGGCCTGCCTCCGTTGTCTTGAAGGAAGCCACATTATATTTGTCGGCTTTACGCTCCGCAGCAGTTGAATTCTTTGTTGTAGTATTCAAAAGTACGCCGTCCTTCTTCCATGAGATATAATAACGTTCTTCCTTACCTTTAGGAACAACGAAACCACAATCCAACTCGATCTCTTCGCCTGGACACTTCTTTCTGTCAATCATAAAGACTTGAGGACAAGCATCCTGAGGGTCACACGGAATCGTCTCCAACTTAATCAAGCAGTTATACTTTGCTGTTTGAGTACCGGCACCGCATTGGCCCAAATCATTCAATCCCCAAACATAGAACTCATCCTTATCGTTCACCATAAAGTCAAAGTTATCTCCACGGGAAATGCTCACCGCATTCTTGACAACTTCACCAGGCTTTCCTGACGCATCACAATATTTAGCCAAAATAGGTTTTACACCTTGTGCACCACTACTATAAGTCTTAGCTGTAGCTGCATCTGTAGGGACAACACCTCCATTGTCATCATTACAACCCCAATAGATCAAGTAACCTTCCTTGGAAACAGCAGCACCATGGCCACGACCACCGATTACCTCTTTTATATCCGTCAAGAACTTTTCACCAGAAATCGTCTCATACTCTCCAGAAGAGACCTTCAACGCATTGTAATGGGTCAAACCATTTTTGTTTTGTCCGGTTGAGCCTCCCCAACCACCATTACCCCAAGACCAAACATATCCATCACCCGTCACAGCAAAACCGCACACGTCACCTGCTGCTGACATACGGATATCCGTCAATGGAGTTCCATCTTCATCCTTCAATACTGGAACAGCTACCGTCGAAGTCGTTTTTGAATTACCATTCCATGGTCCAATACCATACAAACTACCATCCTCGGTTCTAATCAAACAGTTATCATCACCTCCTGAGATGTGTGTCACATTCGTCAAATCCTTACCATCAGGACCCTTTATATAATGAGGCACTTTCGGATCCGTCTTGTTAGGATTCCATTCACCGGTACCCCAACCAACGACGCGTCCATCGTCCATGATGGCAAATCCAGAGTTTGTGGAAGCCGCAATGAACGTAACACCACCCAAATAAGGACCACCCGTAGTTCCGTCCTCGTTATATCCAACTTGAACTTCACCTTTCAACACCGGTGTAGGATATTGCACGATATTGCTACCCGATGCACCTTGTCCACAACCACCTTGGCTATTGTCTCCCCATCCATAAACCAACTTATGGCAAGAGAGAGCCAAGTTAAACGCACCAGAACCAGAAGTCACCTGACTAAAAGTCAAATTACCCGTTCTCACCTGCATAGGCTTCGTAACATAATCCGCATTGTAGCCCGGCAATGTTTCATCAATACCCAACAACGGACCACCTATCGTTTTGTCCATATTGTTACCCCATGTATAAAGGTAACCTTCTGCACAAATGATCAGTCCGTGGTCATTTCCTCCAGAGATGGTTTTACTCTGCGAGAATGCCCCTGTCACTGAACACAGCAACATAAGCAATGCAACATAAAAATATCTTTTCATGATCCCAAATTTTTCTATGATACCCCTATCATACATACGTTATAAATATACTAAAACCCTATTTTCCAAACGGACATATAGTCGAATTACAAAAATACAAATCCATTTTTTATAAACAAATGCTAAAAATAGTTTTTTTTGTTCCAACAATCACCTATTCATGTTACATTACAACAACGCAAAAAAGAGAATTAAAAAGATAATCAATTAGTTATGCTTTCAAATAAGAGAATCAAAGGAGGTGATAGTGCGTCAAAAAAAGGGTTATATGAGATGAAACTTTTTTAGAAGGAAGGCACGAATGGGCTTATCAGAAAAAACGTTAGGGAAGATTCGCACGAAATCGCCCCACACCGAAGGTGCGGGGCTAATAGTTGTGGCGTCTCTCCGAGACGGGAAGATGGACTTAACAATGATGCACCCCCGTTTCGAAGGCACGACACTTGAATAGCCCCACCTTTTAGATGAGAA
>JAGCWQ010000066.1 GCA_017961765.1 Paludibacteraceae bacterium
GGTTTATGTTGTAAAACATAAAAATGGGGGGGGTAATTTGGACTAATTACTTTACTTTTGCATCATAGTAATTGTTTGGGCTGTAAAACGTGACCTCTACAGCCTAAACAATTCGATAAAGTGAATTTATAGAGGTCACCTGATTAAATTATGAAGATAGTGAATTTATTGTATATTGCTCCGTTAGCAATGCTTTCTGTTTTTCTCAAGTCTTGTCTTACTGCGGAGGCTCCTATTTATTGTATTTATTTGCATAACCAAACAAATGAAGAGTTGTATACTATGTATAAATGGGATAGCGAATATAGAGGTCAATATATTAAGGTGAATAGATTATCCGAAGATTCCTCTATGTATGGAAGCATGAAGGTAATCCCAGATGGCCATCATACCCTTTGGTGCTTTTCCGAAAAGCCCGAGGCTTTTTTCAATTCCACCGATACTCTTTCAATTTTCATTCTAGACAAGGAGGAATATGAGGGCAAAACATGGTCTCAATTGGTAGATTCTGCCCATTTTCGGCAGATTTACCACCTTTCGGGTGATGACATCCGTTTAATCGGCACAACAATTCCCTACCCTCCAAGCGAGATAATGCGCAACATGGTGATGGTGCCATCCTATGAAGAGGCAGTAAAGCAATAATTTGGATTCATTGTTATTTTTTTGAAAATTGAGTGGGGGCGAAAGGAAAGGGTTCGTCCCCATTCTGTGTTCTGGCAGCACCTGCGGTGCAATCGGTTACTAACAGGGAAGGCTTTCAGCCTAACTGTTGCTGTGAAATGTCACTGACATTATTAAACTAAAGTAGTGCTGATTTGACCCTCGATTCCCTTGGAAAGAAGCGGGAGATTCACTACATTTACGATGGAAATTATGATTATGAAATCAACGATGTGTCGAGCCATGAAAAACATAATTATCACTTTAACTCTTATCCTATGTGGGGCGATCTCTGTGGTTGCTTGCGAATCTTGTATGTTGAGCAATGGATATCATCTAATGTACGGCTATAAAGGAAATGTCAAAACAGCACATGCGGTAAATATCCGCAAATACTTGGACTCTCTCGGTAACGAGAAGATAGATACGATGGCTATTACATTTCGACAATTTGACAAGAATCACAAATGTATGTTATTGGATTACGAAAATCGCTCAACGGGTAGTTCCGCATACATGAGGCACGAACTAATCAATGGAAAATATGAAATTGTTGAAAGCCGTGGACCATTTCCGATGCTCAATAGTCGTAGAATCTATTCGAATGATGGCAAATTACTAGAGGAACATTCTCCTATTGCTGTCAAATTGTTCAATCCACAAGGGAAAAAATACTGCACCATCACTTATGAATCAACCCAATCCAAGAAGATAGCGAAATATGAATATGTCTATTACGACAAAAATGGAAAAGATACAGCCATCATTTCGAAGGACAGATATTTTAATGTCATATCCCATATAAAGAAAGTTTACGACAAACGCGGAAATCTGTCGGAGGAATATGAAAACGGGAAACTTACTTCCTATCACAGATATGATTCGAAAGGTAGATTGTTGGCTGATTCCACCTTTTGTGGAAAAAAGACATACACCTACGATTCAAAGGGAAATATATTAGCAATTCAAAAATCCAACGACTGTATCTATGCAGGATCTAAAAAACTACCCACTAAAATAACCGTGGAAAAATACGAGTATGGAAAAAGCGGAGAAAAAACGGTACAGGAATTTGTAGGCGGAGAGTTAGACAACATTCAACGCTACGACAAAAAAGGGAACCGTACCTACTTCAGAAGATATTCCTGTTGCCCCAAAATTGAGTGTAAAGACAAATACGATGAGAAGAATAGAAAGATTGAAAGCGTAAGTACATACTTTAATGACAATGGCACATCCACAGGCATACAGAAATATAAGAATGGAGAAAAAGATCCTTTTTCTGTGGAAGAATATAGAAACGACACCCTTGTATCCATTTATTCTCACGAAGAAAAACGAATTGATAATAAGTTGATTAGCACAACAGTTAAAGGAGTAGAAGACAAGACTGAAAAGGGAAAACTTAACATTGATACGGTAACTTTGGTTACAACTTTTGATAAGAACGACAAGATTTTGACAAAATGTTCATACGATAAATCAGGCGAAGCGGATTGTACACGCTACACCTACAATGAACAAGGTCAACCGCTCTCCATTGTACATGACAAGCCGCATTATGATGACTTTTATGTATATGTGACGAGGATCGATTACAAATATGACGAGCATCACAACCTCCTATCGAAAACACATTGGAATGGAGATGAGATGATTCACCAAACAACAAACCGTTATGATGCCAACCATGAATTAGTTGAGAAATCTGAAGAACCAGGCGGAGGTCACACGTGGATCAAATATGATAAAGTGGGTAATATAGTCGAAGTTGTAGAATCATCAAAAGGAAGCATTATGGTTACAAAATCTGGAGAAGCTCCTATCGAGTATAACGATCTGGTAGATATTTATACCACCACCTACACCTACTATGACGAGTAGGCAACAATCTAACCATATTTTCAATTTAACGCAGGAAAAATAAGACGCGAGGAAACGAAAAGTGTAGGGTTTGGCGGAATATTCCGTTAAAAAAGTGTAGAGTTTAGGAAGATATTCCGTCGAAAAAATGTAGTTTTGCGGTGATTATTCCGTTAAAAAAGTGTAAGGCTATGATCAGAACTCTATATAATGAATTGAAAAAGTGGCAATTATCTTCAATGCGTTGGTTACGGCAAATCAGTCAATGAAATACGTTTCCATCTGATTTTACCATAAGTCGGATTCTCTGTTAAAAATTATTCCCCTATCGCCTTAATCTTATCCGCATACTTGTTCCAGCCTTTTGCGGTTTTGTATTTTTCCACACTCTCTGCTGGGACGTAGATGGTTTGGATAGGAGTTCTAAAAAATAGTTCCCCTACAGTCGGCGCTTCTTCGTTTCCTACCGTGATAGTTTTAAGAGAAGAACACATTGAAAATGAATAATCTCCTATACTGATTACTGAATTAGGAATTACAACGCTACCAAGGTTACAATTATAGAATGCACAAGTTCCAATCTTAGTCACACTTTGGGGTATCGACACTTCTTTTAATGAGGATCTATTAAATGCGTCATTTCCAATTTCCTTTACACCGTTTGGAATCTCAATACTGGTAATATCAGAATCAAGAAAAGCTGCCTCACCAATATGTGTCACGGTGTTCGGAATGGTGCAAGTAACTCTTTTGGTCGGGAAAAACAGCAATGTGTCTTTTGCCTTGCTGAACAATACACCATCGGCTGAAGAGAAAAATTTGTTTTTGGATGCCACTTCTATTCTTTCAAGGCTATAGCACTCCCAGAAAGCCTCCTTGCCAATCTTATTCACACCGGAAGAGATGGAAACGCTGCTAAGGTTGTTACATTTCCTAAATGCCCTATCACCAATCGAAGTCACACTACTAGGAATAATCACGGCAGTAAGTTTTCTGCTGGCTTCAAAAGCATTATTTTCAATCATTGTCACATGATACTTCTTCCCATTGTATTCTACTTTGTCTGGAATGGTGATTGTGTCTGTATATCCCACATATTTAGCCTCTTTTTTAAATCTCACAGCAGCGGTTTTTGTTTCCTCATTAAGTTTGTACCAGATTGTATCTCCGTCGCGGTTTGCGATACAGGTGTCAATGGCCGTTGCATTATGAATCCCAGAAAGATCACTTCCTTTCCGGTTTTGTTGTTTCTTTCCTACAATTTTAATTCTCGGACATTTTTTGAAGACTTCTTCCCATTTCCCATTCTCAGAATCAGGCACTATCACTGTTGTTTCTTTCCCTGGTTTTTTTATTTGTGTTTTAGGCTTATAAACCTTTTTATTGAATTCTATATTGGAAAACCAGCTTTTTTGCAAAACTACTTCCCTCAGGGAACAAGTTATGCGGTACGCTGTTGTCTTCTTATCATCTTTCTTTTTTAATTCTGAATGTAAACTAAGATCCTGTGAATATTCTGTTCTATTGAAAGCGTCCGATCCAACATTGGTGACGGAATTTGGAATCATCACACTATCTAAATTAATACACCCTATAAAGGCAGAATCGGCAATGCTGCGAACGGACTTTGGAATCTCTAAATTGGTAAGAGTTTCACAACAAGCGAAAGTTCCTTTATTTATGCGGTCAACTGATTTCGGAATCGTAACGCTGTCTAATTTTACGCAACCTACAAAAGCCCAATCTTCGATGTCAGTCACAGACTCTGGAATTGAAACTGTTTTCAGTCTGTCACAATCTGTAAATGCAAATTCCCCTATAGTCTTCACTCCTTTTGGAATCATCACACGTTCTAAACTGACACAACCTAAAAAAGCGGCCATCCCGATCCTATTCACAGATTTTGGAATTGACACATTTTTCAGACTACTACAATTTGCAAAAGCGAAGTCATCTATCTCCTTCACACCTTGAGATATAATTACACTTTCTACAGTACTGAACCTAAAAGCAAACATTCCAATATTCTTTACTGTTTTGGGGATCGTTACACTTTTTAGGTTTTTACTATAAAACGCATTTGGCAGAATTGTCCTCACTGATTTTGGAATTTCATAGGCTACCTTTTTATTGTTTATGGGGAATGCAAGTAATGTGTCCTTTGCTTTGTTAAACAACACGCCATCTTCTGACGAATAGAATTTGTTGTCGGGTGCAACCTCTATATTTTCAAGATGAGTCATGTTCCATAATGCAAGCGATTTAATCTGTTTCACTGTGTTAGGGACAACATAGGACAAATTTTTCTTTTCCATGGGAAATGCAATCAACGTGTCCTTCGCTTTATTGAACAACACTCCATCTTCTGACGAATAGTATTTATTGCCAGCCGCAACCTCTATGTTTTCAAGATGACTGATGCTGCGCAATGCCAGCCATTCTATTTGTTTCACCGTGCTAGGGACAACATAGGACAAACTTTTCTTTTTCTCTGGGAATGTGATTAACGTGTCCTTCGCTTTATTGAACAGCACGCCATCTTCTGACGAATAGAATTTGTTGTCAGTTGCAACTTCTATTTTTTCAAGTTCAGGACAATCTCCAAAAGCTTCTTTGTCGATACTGTTTAGAGTGCTGGGTAGGGTAATGTTTGCCAAATAGCTATTGAATTCAAAGGCATCTTTAATGATACTTGTCACCTTATAAACTTTCCCATCAAAAGTGACCTCCGAGGGGACTATCACATTACCTGCAGGCCCCGAATAGACGGTGTCTCTGGATTCTACGCCATTAATTGGTTTATATGAAATACTCATACCAGGATTTTTTTGTTTTATCACTGCGACTTCCGTTTCTGACATGATTTCATATTTCAACGTCTGTCCTTCGTAAGTAAACTCAAAGGTCTTGTCTTCCTGCGCTTGCAAGCTTGTGAAGAACAATGCGAGTAGCAAAATGTTAAAAATATTTTTCATTATGACTGATATTATAGGGCACAAAATCCATCTGGCCTCATTATTGGTAGGAAGCCACCATTTTGCCGAAAGTACAGACTTCTCGTCTGTCTCTTCCTCCTTGTACGAACCGACAATACCTGTGGTGCAATCAGTTTGCAGGGAAGGCTTTCAGCCTAACTGTCGGTACAAACGCAGCATCTCCCTCAACTTGCGGAGCCTAAATCTAATTAATAGTAGGGAGCTCCCATCTGACGATACTTTTCGTATGATTTCTTATCGGTCGGGAATTGAACGGAGACGTTCAAGCCTAGGCCTATGTTGTGCGCGAAATAGGAGGCGGGCATGTTGATGATGAACGACGGCAGGTGCAACTCCACGTTCAAGTGGGGGCGATAGCTGAAAAAGCGGCATCCGATGGCAGGGTAGAGCGTCCCTATGAATTTATCGGGTTCCCGGCCTACGTCGGAGAGGTTCTTTTCAATCTCTTCGCCTGTTTCGGGGTTGCGGCTTTTCACTGTGTTGGTTGTCGCCATCAAGAAGTTCCATGAACTGCCCATTTTGAAGTAGAATCGGCATGGACGGCCTGCCCTTGTCGCCAAGAAGCGGAATTCGACAGGAAAGCCTACATAGTGCGTGCGTTGCGTCAGTTTTTTGGATTGGAAGGTCTCCACCTCCCCTTCGTCTGTGCTGGTGGTCTGTTTCAGGTCGAAGTCATAGATGTCGATAAATTGGGTGTAGCGGGCTCCTGTGGTGATGCCATATCGTTCCCGTCTCCAAAGGATTTCTCCTGTCAGTCCGCCGAAAATGCAGTGCATATAGCTTTCATCGTCAGTCGGTAGGATGGGGTTGTAGTTGGTCAATGTCTCTTCCGCAGGGGCACTGTTTACCTCTTCCTTCTCCTTGTCCAGTTGAGGCTTGAGATGTTCACCCACATAGATTTGGTAGCCGGTCTCCAACCCTAATTTGAGTTTGAGTTTCGCCTCAGTTGCTGTTGCGGCAAAGAAGAGTGCAATTGCTGTGATAAGCCACTTTAATTTCATACCCATTTTTTAAAATCGAATCTACTACTAATTACAAAGATAGTAACTTTAGGTGAGTTCTGAAAATTCACCGTAATTATCAAAAATGGAAACACGGAATTTTCATTTTACTTTTCTTGTATGGCTGAAATCCGTGTTATAGAAGAAAAATGAGGTAGAAGGGATTGGCTGGAAGTCCAGCCTATGGGACAGACGAATCTCTTCCAATGGCATTTTGAAATTCGGCAATTCCATTGCCATGGCAAAATCGGGAATCGTTGTTTTTCTGTCATATAGAGGGACATAGCCTTGATTTTGTGGCATAACATTTGCTATAAAAATGCTTCCTCCATTTGTTTTTTCTTTTATTATTGTATTGTATTGATTATTAATGTATTATGTTTTATATATAATTTAAAAAGTTGTATTTTTACGAAAAAAGTCGAAAAGTTTTCGAGCGTAATTGGAATTTGTTTCTCTTTTTTTCAAAAATATGTTACATTTGCGTTGATATTAGATGGGTTTTAGAGATTCATTGGTAGGGTGAATAGAAAAAAGTGGTAGATGTAGAGCCTGAGGTGCTTTGTTTTGTACATTAGTTTCTTGGTTGTTCGGTGGTCACGTGTGCAACCTTACCTTTTCAGTAGTCAACCGAAATTCATTGAAGTCATTATAAACGTGATTTGGGAATTGGTCTGTATATCCCGCTGGGGTATGTAGTTTTCCTTTGGAATTTGTATTCGCTTTTTCAATCAAAAAATATGCTTAAACAGACTTTACAAACAACGCTTCAGCAGAAGTTGTCCCCTCAACAGATACAGTTGATCAGGATGATTGAGGACTCTGCGTTGGTGATGGAGGAGCGGATTAAGCAGGAGATTGAAGATAATCCGGCTCTTGAGATTGCGGAGGAGTATCCGCAGGACGAGGATGGCGCTGTTGCCGATCCGAACAACAAGGACGAGCAGGGCTACGATTATGAGGATGATTTCGGCTTGGGCGATTATAAGAACGAGGATGATATCCCCGATTATAAACTTCAGTTGGTGAACGGCAACAACGAGGACAAGCGTGACGACTCCTTCTATTCCACAGCCTCTTCCTTGTATGAGCATTTGTTGGACCAACTGCATCTGAAGAACATCCCACCCGAGATGATGGAGCTGGCCGAATATGTGGTGGGCAACGTGGACCAAGACGGTTACTTGCGTCGTGAGGTGGAGGCGATGGTCGATGACTATTCCTTCCAGCAGGGGGTGCAGGTGGCCGATGCGGATATGGCAGCTGCCGTGGCTTTGGTGCAGCATCTGGACCCTCCGGGCATCGGGGCGACCAATTTGCAGGAGTGCCTTATTTTGCAGTTGCAGCGTAAGACGCAGACGGACGAGGTGAAGATCGCAATAGAGGTCCTCCAAAACTGTTTTGAGGAGTTCAGCAAGAGACATTACGATAAGGTGATGAAACGCTTGTCTATCACCGAGGAGACGTTTCGTAAGGCGGTGGGTGAGATTGTCAAGCTCAATCCGAAGCCGGGAGCCTCGTGGACGGACGTCTTGGAGGAGAACAGCGTGCAGGTGGTGCCTGACTTCATCCTCGAAAACCAGGACGGCGAGCTTTATCTCAGCCTCAATAACAGGAGTGTGCCGGAACTCCGCATCAGCCGGAACTATTCGGATATGTTGGAGGAGTATTCGTCCAATAAGAACAACCAGTCGGCGGAGATGAAGGATGCAGTCTCCTTCGTAAAACAGAAGTTGGATGCCGCCAAATGGTTCATCAATGCGGTGAAACAGCGTCAGGAGACATTGCAGCGTACGATGCAGGCGATCATCAACCGACAAAGGGAATTTTTCTTGGATGGGGATGAGACTAAGTTGAAACCCATGATATTGAAGAACATATCGGATGATACGGGCTACGACATCTCCACCATATCGAGGGTCAGCAACAGCAAGTTCATCCAGACGAACTTTGGTGTCTATCCGTTGAAGTTTTTCTTCTCGGAGACGATGCAGAACGACCAAGGGGAGGATGTCTCCACCATTGCGGTGAAAACCATCCTACAAGAGTGTATCGATGCGGAGGACAAGCGGAAGCCTTTGACGGACGATCAGTTGACGGAAATCCTCTCAAAGAAGGGTTATCCGATAGCCCGCAGAACCATTGCCAAATATAGGGAGCAGCTCGGCATCCCTGTTTCTCGGCTTAGAAAAGAAATATAGAAAATTATGGATAGAGTAGAAAATACGGAAGCAACTAGCAGTAATCCTTCGGGAAAGCAAGGCAATAGGGTAGTGGTATGGCTGTCAAAGGTTTTGTCGGTCATCTTTTTCCCACTTTTTTTACCCATCTATGGGCTGGCTATGTTGTTGTCAATCACCTTCTTTTCCTATTATCCGGAGATTTATGTTTACAGGGCTTGGTTTTTTGTCTTGGGTTTGGGTGTGGCACTTCCGTTTGTCGGTATTCTGCTTCTGAGGTTGCTGAGGGTGATATCCGAAATACGCCTGCGCGACAAGCGTGATCGACTCTTCCCTTATATGCTGACGGGCTTCTCCTATGTCTTTTGTGCCATCGCATTCTATATGCTGGCCTTTCCGATCTTTGTCTCGGGTATTGTGGTAGGTGTGGCTTTGGCTTTGATCATAGATGCCGTAGTGAGCTATTTTTGGAAGATTAGTGCCCATTTGACGGGCGTAGGTGCTGTCTTGTCGGGTGTCTTGATTACGAGTTACTGCTTGAATCTTTTCGATTTCATCTGCTTGGCCTCCTGTATATTGATCTGTGGGTTGGTAGCCATGGCTCGTCTCTATTTATACAAGCATACGCCTGGACAGGTGCTGGCAGGCTTTTTTAATGGCTTTGTCTGTCCGATAGTGGTCTCACTCCTCACTCCTTTTATCTTTTGATATTTGCGGAAATCTCTTTTACGCTGCGCCTAAACGGGTGTTGCCTGAGGTGCCATACCTTTGACGGGAAGGATTGTGCCTAAGTCCGTGTTGGAAGGCAATCCTATTACTAACCAGATACGTAGTACCCGGCTATGAGAACGAAAATCACTTGTTGTTAAAAGGGGTTCATCCTAAATTTTTACGCCATGCCAACGGAGTGTTTCCCGTGATGTTTTTGAAATGGCGGGAGAAGTTGGCTGGATCGGTGTAGCCTACTTGCAGGCAGATGTCCGTGAGGCTTAGTTTGGGTTCGTTGGCCATCAGTTCCTTTGCCTTGTTTATGCGAAGGTTGTTGATGAAAGCATTGAAGTTGATATCTTCGTATTGGTTGATGGCGGTGGACAAGGTAGTCCGGTTCGTGCATAGGTCTTGTGCTAATTGGATGATGGTCAAGCCTGCTTTCGTATATAATTCCTCGTTGATGATTCTGCTTTTCCATTGAGCCCAATTCGCTTGCTCGTCGATTCGTTCGATTTTCGTCTCCTTTTCCTCCATGTTTTCCAGACCGAGACCCGATTTCAATAGGGAATAGTAGTTCTTAGGGTATTGTATATAGAAGAGTCCTAAGCCCAAGTAGGAGGCCAAGATGGCGAAATTGAAGATGGAACACCACTCTTCCGTGCAACTGAGCGTTTGACACAATGAGGTGATGACCACGCAGATTGTCATGGCGAAACTAGCATGAATGTAGCGGAGCCCTTGATAGTGGGCGTCGGAAGTATAGTTGTCAATACGTTTTTTTGCCCTAGCAGCTTCCAAATAGAAGCAAACGATGTAGTGGATGCAGATGGCGATGTAGTAGAAGAAAATTACTTCCCTGACGAAGATGTCTGGCATTCCTTTTGCAATGGTATTCTCAAAGAAGATGCTGTAATCGGTCACCTTATGGTATCCGTAGATTTGCACCAAAATGAGGTTGGCGCCTATGAGTAGGATTGCTGGAGAGGTGAGAATGGCAATGTTCTTGAGTTTGACCGACTTGGAGTTGATCATATTGAGGTGGGAATTGCCTAACATGTGCGCTTGGAAGATGGCGTTGACGAAGAACGGCAACCCGATGACATCGATGGGTATGTGATGTTTGATAATGCAAAAGATGCCCAAAAAGGCGTAGGAAACAGAGAGGAACTTTAATGTATAGGAATAGGTTGCCAACTCCTTCCCTTTCGGCAAAGGAAATGCTAAGAATACGCACGAAAAGAGTATCAGTGCGATCATCATTGCATAATATGATAAGTCGAATAGACTCATGCCCCCTTGATTTTTAGAAAACTGTATTTTATTGGTTCCTCCGCCCCTCAACCCCTCGTCGGGGTGTACTTTCTTCAATGGCAAAGATAGATAAATTAATTCACAAATATCAATGTTTTTATTGCAATAGAAGAAAAAAATGAGCCTAGTCAAGTCTCTGGGCGGGGCTTTAACCTGCAGGGCCTTGATGCTTACTTGTTTACGAAATCGTGGCTTCGTTTTCTATTTTAATAGGAAAGAGGGCATATATGCACTATGCCCTCTTATATTTTGTCATTAAGGTTCTAAAATGAATGCCACATCAAATCAAAATCATATTGCAAATTTATCTAGTCAATTTTCAGTATAGTGTCAAAATCACGCTGCTGGTCAGTGGACACGCCCGGATGGTGTGTCCGTCCCAGCAGCATATGGGTAGATTCGTATTGAATTATGGATTGGATTTTTCTATTGCAAATATCATATGCAATTGACTAATCTCTATTGTTGATTCGTCTATTTCGTAATAAAAAAAATCTACAATTTGCCCTTTTTATCGACCTTTCTCATCCTTTTTTGTCAAATCGTTTGCGCAAGGTCAAAAAATTGACAATTTTCAATAAATAATCTTTCAGGGTGGTGAGATTTTTTTCTAGATGGGGGGTCGGTTATTTAAATTTCGCAAGTTGGAGTGGAATGTTGGTTTTTCCTCGTTAGGCTGAAAGCCTTCCCTATTAGTAACCGATTGCACCGTAGGAACTGTCGGTTGGCAGATAGGACGAGGACGCTGGCTGGAAGTCAATAATGATGTCGAATGGAGATAAAAAAACGCAAGTCACAAGACTTGCGTTTATCACAAAATTGCAAGTGCGGAGACTTGCGTGTCTAGATTTTTATGATCGTTTCCTGCAGATGTTTTTGAAATCGCAGTATTGACAATTCTCTTCGATGGCCGTTTGTCGGAAAGAATCTTCCTTGTCGAAGATCTTGGCGATGGTGGCGGTCAGGAGTTCCCTGTATTCTGCTGCGAAGTCGTTGATGTTGTCCACCGGAATGGGCTTGCTTTTTTTGCCTGTCGCCTCTTTCTCCGTTATGATTTGCACTCTATCTTCATTGCTGAATCCTTTTGTCACGAAGAGCAGAGCGGGCCGGATGGTATATTGAGGATTTTCTTTGGCTAAGACCATCGCATAGAGGAGGACCTGCACCAAGTATTTTCCCCTTTCATCATTCTCTTGTTCGAAGATGGACTCGAGGGTGGCTGGATTTGTTTGCTTACTGGAGGTCTTATAATCCACTGTCCGCAGGATGCCCTCTTTCAAGTCGATTCGATCGACGATTCCGCCCACTTTCAAAACAACTTTTCCTGCACTTGTGTCGATAGTGATGGTTTCGTAGTGTTCCTTTTCCAACTCGTAGATGGAGAAGGGAGCATATTCTGCATCGGCTTTCAATAGTTTTCGGAGCAAGTCGATTTCCACTTTTCTATAGAGGAGTTGCTTGCCGGTGTATTCTATCTCTTTGGAAGGGTCTAAACTGAAATATTCCGTCCGGAAAGCTTCGTCCACTAAGGCTTCCAATTTTTTCTGGTTGTGGGCTTCCTTCTCCAAAAATTCTTTTGAGAGGACTTTGTTGATATGTTCTGTATAGAAAAGTTCCGCCGCCTTGTGGAAAATGCTTCCGAAGGTAGGCGAATCGACCTCATCTGTCAATTCTTCTTCCGTTTTCAACTTTAGGATGTACTTGAAATAGAATTTCAAGGAGCAGTCCACATAGCAGTTGATGGCGGAGGGGGAAAGAATGTTTTGGTTGTTTGTGGAGGAGTCGAACCGTGCTTTCAACCGTTGGATGTCCTCTTCGGTTTTCTCTATTTGGATGTAGTCTGGTTCTGCGATAGGGAGGTTGGAGCGGATGTCTAACATATCGATGTGGACATTGTCCCCTTTCTCCACCATCAATTGCAGCATGAAACGGCTCATTTGTCCTCGGTTCATTCCCTCCGTGGCGGTGTTGTAGAGCATCGTCACTTTTTCGGCACGTTGCAGCAGTCGGTAAAAATAGTAGGCATAGAGGGAGTTCTTGTGGTCGATGGTGGTCATGCCGTATCCCTTTCTTAAGTTGTGGGGGATGAAGGAACTCTCTTTCCCGCTGTTGGGCAGTTTCCCCTCGTTGACGGAGAGCAGGACCACATTTTTGAAATCGAGGTTTCGAGTCTCCAGGAATCCCATGATCTGCATACCTTTGACCGGCTCGCCTCGGAATGGAATGGTGATGCTGGAGAGCAGTCGTTTGATAAGACGGATGAGGGTGTGCGTGGTCATCTCCATCTCCTCTTCTGCGATAACCGTCTTTAGTCGGTTGAGTTGTGTGAATAGCCGGAAAACCGCCTCTTTATATAGGTCTTCGTAGAGAGGATGTTGTGTCTCGTTTTCTCCACTATGGTAGGAGGCGACGAATCTTAGTATTTCGAGGAGCCACTCCAGCAGCGATTCAGGCGTTTCCGTCCATCTGAATAGGAGGGATAGCTCTTGCGTTTCACCTAGGATCTCCTTGCTTGGATAGAATATCCTCTCTTGGGTGAGTCTTTTGACTAGCCCGTCGGCCATTGGAATGGTGGTTCGCACATAGGGATGTCGGAGCAAGGGGGCGATCACTTTATAGCGATACCTCTCTTTTTTGCCTTGCTGCATCTCGGATTGCATGTCGAGCAGGTTCATCACCAAGTTGTAGATAGGTGTTTGGGTCAAAGGAAAACCCATGGTGACGTTGGTGTCTTTGATGCAGTCGGGTATGGAGTGCAGCACGGGGAGGAGTAGTCCTTCGTTGCATAGGACGACAGCGATGTCCGAATCCTCGCAACTCTTTTTTGCCTCTTGGAGGTAACGGTTCAAGTAGCGAGCTTGTGCATTTTCGGTGGAGGCACTTACCAGCGTGATTTGTTTCTCTTTCTGGGAAAACTCCTCAAACAAGGATTTTGGCAACTTGTTGGGGAACATATCCTTATTCTTGTTGATGAATCTGCCCGCTTCGTTTTTGTTGTTGTCGGTGTAGTAGGTGTCGTAGTCCCAATAGAAAATGGCTTTGCCTGCCCTGTCCAACAATTTGAACAGCGAGGTCTCGCATTCATTCAGCACGTTGAATCCCACGAAGGCATATTTGGGAGATTCGAAACCTTCCATAACCTCTCCCTTCATGGCCTTTTCGATGACATCCCGGTAGAGCATTCCTTCGTAGGCAAGCCCCTCTTCCTTAAGTTTTTCCTTGAAATGAATATATACGTTGATGAGTGAATCCCAGAGTTGGATGAAACGTTCCTTCAATTGCGAACTTTTCTCGGGTGAGAAGTTTTGGAAGAAGCGGGTGAGGTACTCTTTTTGTTCGTCGCTCAGATGCTCGAACGTGTCGATTTGCTCTCCCATGTCACGGATGTTGCTGAAGAGCATCCGGGCGTCCACTAGATTTTTGTCCACATCGTCGAAGTCGGACAGGAGTATCTCTCCCCAAAAATAGAACTCGTCGAAACTCTCCTTCTTCTCCACATACTGATTATATATAGAGTGCAGGATGCAGATGAGTTTCATCTGGTCGGCTATCTGCTCGTGCGAATGGCTGAGGAACAGATCCTTGATGGAGGTATAGCGGGGCGACCAAATGGGGCTGTCGGAGATATCGGCCAACTGGTTGTTGAAGAAGAGTCTTGAACGGTAGTTGGGGAAGACGACTGTGACCTTGGAGAGATCGTTGCCATAATCTTTGTATAGGTCCTCTGCTACCATGCGGAGAAACGGCTGGATGGGAGCGTTGCTTTCCATGTGGGCGATATTATATAAGGATAAATGTCTTAGAAGTGTTGGTCGTTGAGGCCTCTGTTATTGTAGCTTTCGCACAATCTCGATAAACCTCTCGCTGGTGATGGTAAACGTGGCGTTCCGGTAGTGGACAAAGTCCTCGAAATAGTCGCTGGCGATATCTGCCACTAACTCCTTCCCGTCTAATCCGATGGTGTCGAGCAGAGACTCCACCCTTGTTCGGTAGTACTCGATATTTTTGTGCCTGGCTTCCCAATTGTCTGGTTGGTTCAACTCCAAGATGTGTCCGTTTTGGACAATTAAATAGACCGTGTCATAAAATTCGTCCAGCGAATAGAAGAATTTTTCCAACGCTTTCCGTTTCTCCTTGGGGAGGTTCAATATGAACTGTTTGGTGTCTGTCATTATCTCTCTTTTTTATCTTTCAAAGATAGGGAAGTTAACGGAAGAATGAAAGATTTAGCCGTATAAACCCTCCCGGCTATTTCATTTAGAAGATGCGAATGAAGGAGTTACGTATCCTTATTTTTGAAATAGCAAATCATAAATGGTTTAATGCCAAATGCTTGTATGTTTCTTTTGCAGTTTATGAAATTGCCTGGACAATCCCTTTTTGATGCATAATATATTTTACTTGGTATGCCAAGGTTGATCTATTTAGGGTCATCCCATTCTTCGTGAAGAGAATATATTTAAGTGCCGAAACAACATCTTTATTCCAACTTGCGAAATATAAATAAATATATGTGCCTACTCCTATTGTGAATTTAAATTAGTATGGACAAAAATAGGAAATCCAATTAGGAGCATAAATTTGGGATGGAACGCATTTCTTTAAGGGGTGAATCCAATGGAGGTGTTTGCTTCATAACTCTCTCTTAAAGGAGGGAATTTTTGAACAAGGTGAATTTTTATCAATCCCTTTGTGGATGCCTGCGAACGATTTTCGTATGATAAAAAATGAATTACCATTCGCAAGATGAGAAAATATTTGGCACGTTTTTTTCTTATAATATTTTGTGCGGAATATAGTAAACTCTTTTTGTAATACGATTAATATTTCGTAATTTTGTGACAAAATAATAAGAAATTTTCATCAAATGGCTGATTTAAAGAAGATTAAGACCGCTTTGGTGTCAGTTTATCACAAAGATAAATTGGACTTGATTATCAAGAAGCTCCATGCGGAAGGAGTTAAATTCATATCAACAGGAGGAACACAAACTTTCATAGAGTCTTTGGGCATTCCATGCGAGGCAGTGGAGAACTTGACGGGTTATCCATCCATCCTTGGCGGACGTGTGAAGACTTTGCATCCGAAGATTTTCGGTGGTATTCTCGGCAGAAGGGCTTTGGCGGAAGACCAAGCGCAGATGGCGAAGTATGAGATTCCTGAGATTGATTTGGTTATCGTGGATTTGTATCCATTCGAAGACACGGTGGCTTCTGGTGCAGACGAGCAATCCATCATCGAGAAGATTGACATAGGCGGTATCTCTTTGATCAGGGCAGCTGCCAAGAACTTCAACGACGTTGTCATCGTGGCATCCCAAACTCAATATGAGCCGTTCTACAAATTGTTGTCGGCTAAGGGTGCTGCCACTACCGTTGACGACCGCAAGTGGTTTGCGAAAGAGGCGTTCGGCGTTTCTTCCCACTACGACACGGCCATCCACGCATATTTTGAGAAAACATCGAAGGCTTCCCTCTAATCGGGAAGGCTTCTTTTAAGAACTAATAAATCGGGGGAGTAGAAATCTCCTAATCTAACAATGGGTCGATTTTCATTTACGCAAGAGATCGCCATTGACTTGGGAACGGCAAACACCATTATCATCCACAATGATAAGATTGTCGTTGACGAGCCTTCTGTGGTGGCCTTGGATCGCAAGACAAACAAGATGATTGCCGTGGGCGAGGAAGCTCGTAAGATGCATGGCAAGACACACGAGAACATCCGAACGGTTCGCCCGTTGAGGGATGGTGTGATTGCAGACTTTGACGCTGCGCAACAAATGATGAGGGGAATGATCAAAATGGCGTTCCCAGGTAATAGGTGGTTCTCTCCACACTTGAAGATGGTAGTCTGTATTCCTTCGGGTAGTACGGGTGTGGAGGAGCGTGCTGTGCGTGACTCTTCGGAGAAGGCTGATGCCCGTGAGGTATATCTTATTCAGGAACCTATGGCCGCTGCAATCGGTATCGGTATCGATGTCGAGGCTGCGGAAGGAAATATGATTGTGGATATAGGTGGTGGTACGACTGAGATCGCAGTGATATCCTTGGGTGGTATCGTATCGAACAAATCCATTCGTATCGCCGGTGATGATTTGACTGCCGATGTTGTGGAGTACATGCGTCGTCAGCACAACATCAAGGTGGGTGAGCGTACTGCCGAGTTGATTAAGATTAACGTCGGTTCGGCCCTCACAAGCTTGGATGAGCCGCCTGAAGATTATATCGTCCGCGGACCAAACCAGATGACTGCCCTCCCAATGGAGGTGCCTGTCTCTTACCAGGAAGTGGCTCATTGTATCGAAAAGTCCATCTCGAAGATAGAGGCGGCTGTATTGAGCGCATTGGAGCAGACCCCTCCTGAATTGTATGCCGATATCGTTAGAAACGGTATCTGGATGACGGGTGGCGGTGCTTTGCTTCGTGGTTTGAATAAGAGGTTGACCAACAAGATTGGCATACCATTCCATATTGCTGACGATCCATTGCACGCTGTGGCAAGGGGTACGGGAACAGCTCTTAAGAATGTGGATAAGTTTGCCTTCTTGAAGAACGGAAATGAGATTTGATGCAGAGTAAACGCTATTCTGTGTGTCTTATTAGATAACTACTCACAAAAACACGGTGTATTTTTGCAACGTGTTTTTGTTGTTATTTGAGAGGTGGTTTCGTAGGAACGGGTATCCTCCTCTTGGGTAGTGTATAAATGGTTGTAAACAAAAGGTATAGGTAAATCGTTTTTCGGATTGTATGAAGGCATTAATCCGTTTTTTTGTTAGGCATAGGATATTGATTCTTTTCATCTTCTTGGAATCTTTATCCCTCTTTCTTGTCGTCAAGCATAACCAAATTCAGCGGACTTCCTTCCTGAACTCCAGTAATGCGTTGGCTGGAAATATTTATCAGATGTCGAACTCTGTTTCTGAATATTTCTCTTTGGAGCAGGTGAACCACTCGTTGGCGAAGGAGAACACCGAGTTGAAGCAGCGCTTGTCTCAGGTGGAGGAGGAACTCCGTTTCTTGAAGCAGGACTCTTCCTACCAAGGCAGGAAGGAGATGGCGATACAAAAGAAGTACTCTTTTGTCACGGCTAAGGTCATCAATGCTTCTTACAACAAGCATAAGAACTACCTGACGTTGGACAAGGGTGCCCTCGACGGAATGAAAGTGGAGATGGGTGTCGTCAACGACTTGGGTGTCGTTGGTATCGTCAGTTCGGTCTCCGACCACTTTTCGGTGGTTTTGCCTATCCTCAACCCGCTTTCCAGCATTAGTGTGAAGTTGAAGGGCGAGAGCAAGTCGGGCTTCTTGGTTTGGGATGGTCGTGACAGCGAGACGGCCCTTCTGCAGGAGATGCCTCGTTATGTCAAGGCGGCTGTCGGCGATACGGTCGTGACCAGTGGCTACTCCTCCATCTTCCCGGAGGGAATCCCCGTGGGAAGGGTGAAGTATGTGAAACGGACGAATGATGACAACTACTATATGGAGGTAACGTTGGCAGCGGATTTCTCCCAACTTTCCTACGTCGATGCGATGGCATTTGATAATTTGGATGAGGAGCAGGAGTTGGAGAATCAGAATCTGCAGAAAATGGAAGGAGGCAAGAAATGATGGATATTCTTTTGAGACGCGGAGGCTCGTTTGTCCTTTTTGTCTTGTTGCAGGTTTTGGTCTTGAATAACATTCTTTTTTATGGTTTCATTAATCCATATCTCTATATCTTGTTCTTGATCACGCTCCCTTCCAACCTCTCCCGTAGTACTTTTCTGCTGATAGGTTTCATTATGGGCTTGTTGGTCGATATCTTTTCAGGAACTCCGGGATGCCATGCCAGCGCATGCGTACTCCTTTGCTACTTGATTCCTTATCTTCAAAATCTGTTTGGTCCACGGAGCGACCACTCTTCGAATGTACAGCCCTCTTTCAAGACTTACGGCTCGGGAGGCTTCATGCAGTATGCGGTGATTTTGGTGGTGATTCATCATTTCTTCTTTTTGTTGGTGGAAGACGGATCCCTCTCCGATATCCTTTGGGTTTTGTTGAAGACTCTGTTTAGTTCCATCTTCACCATTATGATGATTTGGATTTTGGAAATGATTAAATCAAAGAACTAATATGTTAAACGATCAATATCAAAATAGGAAGAATGTCATTGGAGGCCTGGCGATATTGGTCGTGCTTATCTATATCCTAAGGTTGATTAACCTGCAGATTGTCGATGACTCCTACCGAGACAAGGCGGATAGTAATGCCTTTTGGAAGAAGACGCAGTTCCCGACGCGTGGCTTGATTCGTGACAGGAACGGTAAATTGTTGGTATATAATAAACCTGCCTATGATATTATGGTCGTCACGAAGGAGATGGCCGATTTGGATACTCTCGATTTCTGTCGGACGGTAGGAATTACGAAGGAGGTTTTCGACAAAAGGATGCGTGAGATTCGTCGAAAGCGGGGCTATTCACCCTATACACCCCAATCCTTCATCCCTCAGTTGTCCTCTATGGAGTATGCTGTATTGCAGGAGAAGATGTTCCGTTTCCCAGGAATCTATATCCAGAAGCGTACGTTGCGTGAGTATAACTATCCGAATGCCGCTTTGCTTTTGGGCTCTATCGGTGAGGTGAGCAAGGCGGTGGTCGATGCGCCGGATAATGATTTCTATGTACCGGGCGACTTTGCCGGGCAGAACGGTGTGGAACTTACTTACGAGAAAGTTCTGCGTGGTGAGAAGGGTGTCGAGATTTTGCTCCGTGATGCCCACGGACGTATCAAGGGTAGTTATAATAATGGAGAATATGATGTTCCTTCCAAACCGGGGAAAAATTTGATGCTCTCCATTGATATCGATTTACAGGCCTATGGCGAGAAGTTGATGCAGAATAAGAAGGGTAGTATCGTAGCCATCGATCCCTCCACTGGCGAGATCTTGGCATTGGTTTCCAGTCCTACTTACGACCCTTCCCTTTTGGTGGGCCGTCAGCGTACGAAGAACTACGCCAAGTTGGTCTCCGACCCCTTGAAGCCGTTGTTCGACCGTCCTATGATGGCGCGTTACCCTCCGGGTTCGACTTTTAAGACGGCCAACGCTCTCGTCTTCCAACAGGAGAATATCATCAACCGAAATACGGCCTATGGCTGTTCCCATGGATTCCATGCGGGGTCGTTGACGGTGGGATGCCACGGTCATGCCTCTCCGCTTAATCTGGTTCAATCCATCCAGCACTCTTGCAACGCCTATTATTGCTCGGGATTCCGTGCGATGATCGACAACCGCAAGTATAAGAAGGTTTCGGATGCTTTCGAAGTGTGGAAAAGCCATATCGTCTCTCTCGGTTTTGGTTATAAATTGGGTGCGGACGTGCCCAACGAGAATCGAGGCTATATCCCGAATGCCGCCGTTTTTGACAAGACTTACGGTAAGGATAGGTGGAAGGCTTTGACGGTCATCTCCCTTTCCATTGGTCAGGGTGAAATTTTGGCGACCCCTTTGCAGATTGCCAATTTGGGTGCGGTCATTGCCAATCGTGGTTATTATATCACACCTCATCTCGTGAAAGGTATAGAGGATGGACAGATAGACACCTCCTTTATCCAGAAGAAGGTCTCCTCGATCGATCCGAAATATTTCGAGCCAGTCGTGGAGGGTATGCACATGGTAATGACAGGCGGTACGGGTTATTATGCCCGGATCGATAGCATCGAGGTCTGCGGTAAGACAGGAACTGCGCAGAACCCGCATGGTGCGGACCACTCCCTCTTTATGTCCTTCGCTCCGATGGACAATCCGAAGATCGCCATCTGTGTGGTGGTGGAGAATAGTGGATTCGGTGCGACGTGGGCGGCTCCAATTGCTTCCTTGATGATGGAGAAGTATCTGAAAGGATACATTCCGAAGCGGAAGAAGGCAGTGGAGGAAAGAATGTTTAACGCTAATTTACTTCCAAAGAATTGAGACAGGAATCAAGTATATGGCAAAATGTAGATTGGTTTACGATCGGAATCTACGTCGTGTTGATCATCGCGGGATGGTTCAGCATTTATGGTGCTGTCTATAATTTCGAGGACACGCCCTTTTGGGATTTCTCCGTCCGTTATGGTAAGCAATTGGTCTGGATGGGATGCGCCCTTGTGATTGCGGTCATATTGCTCAGCTTGGACAACCGAGTTTATAGTATTTTCGCCTATATTATATATGGTGTTTCTATTATATCGCTGATAGTCACGTTGATAGTCGCCCCCGACATTAAGGGGTCCCGATCCTGGCTCGTATTGGGTCCGGTAAGTATCCAGCCTGCCGAATTTGCGAAGACGGCCACCTGCTTGGCTTTAGCTAAGCTGATGAGTTCCTACGGTTTCCGATTGGGCAACGTCAGTGATGCTGTCAAGGTGGCTCTGCTTTTTGCCTTGCCTCCGTTGTTGATTATCTTGCAGCAGGAGACGGGTTCGGCCTTGGTCTATGCGGCTCTTTTCTTGGTCTTGTATCGGGAGGGTATGCCGGGAGTGTTCCTCTTCCTGGGTCTGTGTGCGGTGGTCTTTTTTATCGTGGCCATCCGTTTTGGGGAGGAGCCTATCATACCGCTTTTGCCGGAGGAATCTTATGGTGTGTTTCTGGTCATGCTGATGGCTATCGTGGTTCAGTGTGGTTTCCTATATGTCTTTTTGAAGGATTTGGATTCGGTCAAGAAGTTGGCGACGGCAAATGTTTTGCTTTTCCTTATCTTTTATCTGGTCTATAGGATATTTGACTATCCGATACATTTCACCTATGTGGCCTATTTCTCCATTGCCGCCTCGGTGGTCTATTTCATTGTATTGTGTATTTCAAGAAGTAAGTTGACCTATCTGGGGATTGCCGCTTTCCTGATTGGCTCGGTAGTCTATGCGCAGATGGCCGACTATGCTTTTACGAAGGTCTTGCAGCCCCACCAGCAGGTGCGTATCAAGGTGACGCTTGGAATGATCAACGACCCTCAGAAGGCGGACTATAACGTGAACCAGTCGAAGATTGCCATCGGATCAGGTGGTTTTTCGGGCAAGGGCTTTTTGAACGGAACGCAGACAAAGTTGAAATATGTGCCGGAGCAGGATACCGACTTTATCTTCTGTACGGTAGGCGAGGAGCATGGTTTTGTTGGATCGGTGGCTGTCTTGTCGCTTTTCCTTGCCTTGATTCTGCGGCTTATCTATTTGGCGGAACGACAGCGGGCCCTTTTCAGTAGGATATATGGCTATTGCGTGGCCTCCATCTTCTTCTTCCATCTGGCCATTAATATAGGTATGGTTTTGGGTTTGACCCCTGTGATTGGTATCCCTTTACCGTTTTTCAGTTATGGTGGTTCCTCCTTGTGGGGCTTTACCATATTGTTGTTCATCTTTTTGCGTCTGGACGCCAGCCGTATGGAGTATATGGCGAATTAGCGTGAGCCAGGGCTTTTCTCGGATTTATTTTTTGCGTGGTTTTTATGGATACTAAGAAGGAACTGGGTGGACATGCCGCTGCGTTTGGCTCCTATCTGATTTTCGGACTCAACATCATTGCTTGTAAGAATGTGGCCAATTCGGGACTGGTCTCTCCGATTTGCCTTTTTTCCATACGGGCCATAGGAGCGACGATGCTCTTTTGGTTTGCTTCGATGTTCCTTCCCAAGGAGTCGGTTGAAAAACGTGATTTGTTTCGGATATTCCTTGCTTCCATGCTGGGACTCTTTTTGACGCAGATAGTCTTTCTGAAGGCTATCACGATAACGACACCGATGGATGCCTCCATCATCTCTACTTTGACACCCATCATGACGATGTTTATCGCGGCCTTCTATCTCAAGGAACCGATTACGTTGAAGAAGGTGGCGGGTGTGTTGATTAGTTTCTGTGGTGTCACATATTTGATTTTCAACTCGACGCACGAGTCGGGAGGCATTGAGAAATCGGCTCCGCTGGGTATCTTTTTCATGGTGCTCAATGGCCTTTTCTTCGCTTTGTATTTGGGAATTTTCCGTCCGTTGACGATGAAGTATAGTGTGGTGACATTCATGAAATGGATGTTCCTCTTCTCGTTGCTGGCGGGTCTTCCTTTCTCCGCAGCTGATTTTATAGCGATGGATTACGCCTCTTTTTCTACAAGTGTGGTGCTTAATTTAGCCTATGTCGTTTTTTTTGCGACATTTATTTCTTATCTTTTGATTCCAATCGGACAAAAAATATTGCGTCCGACCATTGTGAGCATGTACTCTTATGTGCAGCCTATTGTGGCGGCAGGGCTGAGCATCTATCTGGGTATGGATGAACTCTCTTGGGAGAAGTTGTTGGCGGCGGTCTTGGTCTTTGTCGGCGTGGCGGTAGTCAATAGGAGCAAAGCGGCGAAGATGAAAAAGGAGTGAACGTCTGCAACTTAGAGTTCGAGTCCGCTCTGGATCCGGAATCATGCAAGTATCATAGATTTAGAGATTAAGTGTTATGAATGATAATGTCCTTGATAAATTGAAGACCTTGGCGGAATCGGCCAAGTATGATGTCTCCTGTTCGTCGAGCGGGGTAGGTCGAGGACACAAATCGGGCATGGTCGGCAGTACGTCGGGCTGGGGCATCTGCCACAGTTATACGGAGGACGGACGTTGTATCTCCCTTCTGAAAATCATGCTGACCAACTATTGCATGTATGATTGTGCCTATTGCATCAACCGAAGGAGCAATGACATCCGTCGGGCGACGTTCTCCGTCTCCGAGTTGGTCGAACTGACGATGGAGTTTTATCGTAGGAACTATATAGAGGGTTTGTTTCTCAGTTCGGGTGTGGTGCGTAGTCCGGATTATACGATGGAAAGGCTGGTTCGTGTAGTGAAGGATCTTCGACAGATTCATCGTTACAATGGTTACATTCATTTGAAGAGCATCCCAGGAGCGAGTCGCGAATTAGTCGATGAAGCGGGACTTTATGCCGATAGGATGAGCGTCAACATAGAGATTCCCAACGAGGGTAGCTTGAAGCAGTTGGCTCCCGAAAAAGATTTCCAAAGTGTCTTTTTGCCGATGAACTACATCCGGCAAGGATCGCTCCAAAGCAAGGAAGAACGCAAACATTCCCGTTATGCACCTCGTTATGTGCCGGCAGGTCAGAGTACGCAGATGATAGTGGGGGCAACGCCAGAGCGGGATAAGGATATCCTCTCTTTGAGTGCGCAGTTATACCGAGATCCTTCGATGAAAAGGGTCTATTATTCGGGCTATGTCCCCGTGAATACGAACGACGCACGCTTGCCTGCGGTGGTCAAACCGCCATTGTTGCGCGAAAACCGCCTTTATCAAGCCGATTGGCTCCTCCGCTTCTATCAATTTTCAGTGGAGGAGATTGTTGACGACGCCTACCCGGATTTGGATCTGGAGATTGACCCTAAACTCTCTTGGGCGTTGCGCCATCCCGAGAAATTTCCGGTGGATGTCAATACAGCCGACTATGAGCTCTTGCTTCGGGTGCCTGGCCTTGGTGTCAAGTCCGCCAATCTGATTGTGGCCTCCCGCCGTTTTGGTACTTTGTCTTCTTGGCAATTGAAGAAGATGGGGGTCGTGATGAAGAAGGCGCAATATTTTTTGACCTGCAGAGAGTTGCCCATGCGGACCATCAACGAACTATCTCCCGACCGTGTCCGACGAATCCTGACAAAAGGGGATAAAACTCCGATGAATACGCAGTATACGTTGCAATTTTCAGATGATTGAAGCAAGATGGTAGCTTATAGGTACGATAAAAGTTTTGAAGGATTGTTGACGGCAGTCTTTGAAGCCTACGTTTCGAAGAAGTTCCCTGACGTACTATTGGGCGAAAATGAGGTGGCACCTCTTTTTTGCGATGAAATCGTCGATATTCTGACAGATGAGGCTCGTTCTTCCCGTGTATGGAAGGGTTTGGAACTCCGTATCTCCCATTCGGCTCTCTATACGTTGCCCGATTGTTGGCTTTCGGAACTTCCCGAGGTGGATATGCTTATCTTCCGCTATATCCGTAAGGCCTTCGATGCGAAGGAATCCATCGAATTGAATTTCGGTGATCCGGATGTCTTGGAGTTGTCGAAGATTTGGCGGCATGTGCAAAAAGAGCGGGAGCGGGTCTTGCAGTTTGTCCGCTTTCAGAAGACGGCAGATGGAATCTATTTCTCTTGCTTGGAGCCAGCCTACAACGTTTTGCCGATAACTTTGTCCCATTTTATCGACAGATTCCATGATCAAAGATGGATTATCTACGATGCGAAACGTGATTATGGCTTCTATTATGATTTGAAGGAAGTGACGGAAATCCATCTGGATGACAAGCAATGGAACAGCAATGGCATCATCGCCGAGTCTGTCGCCGATACGGATGAACTCCTTTTCCAACAGCTGTGGAAGGGCTATTTTGATTCCATGACGATAAAAGAGCGGGTCAATCCCAAGTTGCATAGACGGAATCTGCCAGTACGCTTCTGGAAATATTTGCCCGAAAAAAGGCGGCGGTGAACGGTTAAAAATATGTGAAAAATGATTTTCCCTCTTCTTTATTTAACTAGAAAAGTATAATTTTGATAAAATAGCTTTGGCCATTTAAGTGCGGATTCTTCCGATCCGCTTGATGTATAACGGGATTTGGAATTCCCATAAATCTAAGGATAATGAAAAAGACAGTATTAACGATTCTTGCTTCCCTCTTCTCCATTCTGCTCTATGCGCAGGATATATACGTCTATTCATCGACGGGTGCAGCGGAGGTTCAGAAGGGTAGCCAATGGAACAGATTGAAAAAACGGGATGTTTTGTCTGCGGACGACGTGATTCGTATCGGTCAAAACTCCTGCTTGACTTTGTTGGATAAAAAGGCGGAGAAGATGTATTCCATTCCGCAGAGTTCCCCTAAGAAATTGGCGGTTCTCATCGATGAACTGAAGGGAAAACAACAGAATGTGACGACGCAGTTCTTCAACCATGCGTTGAAATCGATGTTTAACGGCGGTTCTGACCGAATCAGCCATGAGGCAGCCGGTTGTACCTATCGTGGTGACATTGTGGAGAATGACATTGCTAAATCACTCTTTGCCAAGATGGAGGGCAACAGCCTGAAAGGGGCATCCAACCAAAAGACAGATTATGCTATCTCGTTCGAATTGTTGGAGCGAGATGGAGATAATAAGAATATCCAAAACGAAGCGAAGATTGGCAAACAGGCCATTTTTAGGGTGAAGAATAATGGAGACAAACCGATGTATGTCAATGTGTTGGATTTGGATTCTAATGGCGAGACTTACGTATGTCTTCCGATGGATGATGCACAAACCATGTCGCATTTGTTGATTCCGGCTGAGAGTACGATTGATTTGATCGATTATCCGATTGAGTTTACAGAGCCTGCAGGAGAGGAGCGCATGGTCATGATTGCTACGGAGGAGCCTTACGATCTTCGTATCGTCAACAAGTATTTGAAGGAGAATCGGGTGAAACAGTCTTCTTCTTATCCAGTGGGAATTTATGTGAAGAGCTTGTCTGTCAACAAGTAATACTCTCGCAGGAGGATTTAAGGAATCCTATTACCTCGGTGAGGGAGTCTATTTCATAGGTGGTGGTTGCCAAGTGTAGCCACTACCTTTTTTGTCTTTTTTATCCTTTGTTTGGTATTCCTTCCGATTTATTTTGTCCAAATATTGTGTTAATTAATGGCCGAATGCTATTGTTTTCTGAAATAAATACATATTTTTGTATATCATTGGTCGGTGTACGATAGAGGCCGACATAGGGGTATAGTATATAGCATTCGAAACAAATTATATAATAGTATGGACGGGATAATCATATCAATTATTATTGGTTGTGTTGCAGGATTTCTCGGTAGCAAATTGTTTTCGGGATCTGGCAAAGGTCTTTTGATGAATCTCATCATCGGTATCGTTGGTGGATTTGTCGGTAACTTCGTATTCGGTTTTTTGTTGGGCATAGGTGGCGGTGGCATCTTGTGGAGTCTTATCTCTGCTACGGTTGGTGCTGTCCTACTCCTTTGGCTCATATCATTGATAAGGAAATAAGTTTAGGCACTAAAACGGACAAGCAAACTATTTTTAATAAGGCGGCTTTTCTGAGGGCCGCCTTTTTCGGTTCAATAAATGGGAAATCTCTTTAAAATCAGGTTGAAGAATGGACGGAAAGTCGCTCTCATATCCTATGTCGGGATGTTGGGAGTTTTCCCTTTGTATTATCTGCTCTGTTGCTCTTCTATCGCTCCTTTGCTCTACTTTTCCCTTCTCTTGTTGGCTCTATTGTATTTGCTCCCCTTTTGTGGAATTAGGGCTTACTATAAGGGACATGACTCTACATTTTCTCTTCTGTCGATGCTTTTTCTTTTCTTTTGGGTAGTTACTCTCATTTTTGGGGGAATGGCTGGATTTCGTGAACCCTATAATCCAATTTGGAGGGTCTATACTCTTTCTCTTTTGTTAGGTCCTTTTCTCTTGGCTTATTTTTCTATGGACGAACGGGCAGATGGAATCATATACATAAAACTATCTTCTTGTTACAGTGGCTATTTTTCATTTGTGGGGCTATTCCTATTTGTGTATGATCTTATACAGTGATTACTATGTTTTGCCGTCTGTGTTTTAAGATAAATTGAAAGGAAAAAAGGGGAAAAACGGAAAGGAATCTAATTTTTTATTATTTTCGTATAAAAGTTGTGATGTTTAATCAAGAGAAAGAAGTATGTTGATAGTTCCCATAACATCCTATTTAATTAGCTTGCTATTCCTTTCCGTGGTACAATCCTTCTTGTATCCGTTTAATAGGGATTGGTTGGTTTTGTTAGGGGTTTGGGGAGTTTTGGCACTGATTCCTATGACAGGGCTTTTCTCCTATTTCGCTGGATATGACGGCTTGTTTCTTCTCATTGCCACTTTTTGCTCGTTGTGTTGGGTTGTGGCGGCTTATTTCTCCATTCGTTTGTTGGTGCAGTGGTGGTCGGAAAAGTTGGATTTTTCTCCGATAGGGAGTGTGTTGATTCCTATTGTCTTTGTCTCTATGCTTGTGGTTCCTTTCCTATTGTCTGGCCTCTTTAGGTCGGAGCAGATGGGGCTGATGGATTTTCTGTTGCTTTCTGCCTGTTTCGGCGGTTATTTCCTGCTTGGGGCGCTTCAGTTGTTTATTTACGAATTTGGAAATCATTTTACAAGCTGAGTTTTCGATGGAATGGCGGTTTTATTACTTCCCCATGTTGCCGTCTCTCCCAAAATCATAAATGAATGATTAAAAAAGATGGAAGTCCCACATTGAGTGCGGGCTTATAGGTGGTCCGTTACCAAGTTTCTTCCCCGAGTTTCTTTAATTTCTTTTCCTCCCCTTCTAGGGTTTCCCAATAACCTTTTTGTTTTTTGTCGTCAGACATGCTGAAAGGTTCAACATATTTTTTACCGGTCGAGTAGTTTATGCTGACCGATACGCCTTCTCCCGTTCCTCGGTGGAATTCTGAAGAGTCGTAGCCGATTTTGTAGAAGTCTCCGTTCTGGTAGCGGTAAGTGACTGTAAAGTTGGGATTTGTCCAACTGCCTGCGGAAATGAACACGTGAACATGGATTTTCATGGTGCCTCTTGTGGTGATTTCCACTGACAGGTCCTCATAGGATTCGCTTTCGCCTTCAGCTGAAAAGAGTCCTACCCAATCTTTGTAGTGGGTGAATTTTCCATTGGGCGTACCCCAATAGATGGCTAACGTATAAGCGTTTTCGTTGATGGTTCTGTATTCTTCTTTTATAATCATAGAATCCTCGTTCTCTCGGACGATGAAGGCCAAATCAGCTATGCCGTCTTTGTTCAAGTCGCCTGTGCTCTCGCTGATAATTTCCCAACCGTTCGGGATAATCTCGCTTGCATTTGCGCCTTCAGATTTCAATTTTTGGGCTGAGGCAAGGGTGCAAAGGGCGAGTGCTAATAAAATAGAAAGTAAGTGCTTCATAATTGTCTAAAAATAAGATGATTAATTTAGATTCTTTTGGTGAATTCGCCGTTTAACAAAGGTTGGTATATTGAAAATATTCGGAGTCTCCCCCTGATGGAGGAAACCCCGAATCTCTTTATTTTTTCGATGAAATCGCCTGTTTGGAACTCATCTTTTCTTTTAGTTTCTCCAATCTTTCTTTATAATTGTCTTTCTTTTTCATGTTTATGTTGTGTTTCAGATAAGCGTTTATATAGGATATTTCTTCCTCATATCTGTGTTGTTTCTGAAGAAGAATTATAATTCTTTCGTATGCATAAGCGTACGAATAAAAGAATCTGGATCCGGATGCTTCACCCTCTTTGATACATTCAGCGTAATTTATGATAGCCATATCTACATTTGTTTTTTCTTGCTGTAATCCATTTAATCGCAATTTTTCCAATATCCGATATGTGTTTTCTTTTTCCTCACGCTTCCTTTTTTCGTAAAACATAGTCTTCATCTCCTCATCAGTCACTTCTATGTATTCTGCTCCTTGTTTACGAAGTTTCAATACTCTAATGAAGAGGTCTTCTGGCGGAGTCCAACCTATTTCCTTACACTTATCCAAGAAAGTGGCGACTTCAAATCTGTTGTTTTTCATCTTGCAAAGTCTTGGATTTAGAATATTTCTGTTCTTAATCAGAAGTTATCCTCCAACAATCTCTTGATGACCGTCTCTGCGGATATCTCGCGGTTGGCCGCCTCTGGGATGACGAGCGAGTTGGCACTTTCAATCACCTCATCTGTCACGATCATGTTGCGGCGGACAGGCAGGCAGTGCATGAACTTACCATCGTTGGTCAAAGCCATCTTCTCCTTGCTGATGGTCCAACTCATGTCTTTGCTGATGATTTGACCGTAGTTAGGATCCATATAGGCCGACCAGTTCTTTGCATAGACGAAATCAGCGCCTTCCAAGGCCTTGTCTTGGTCGTACTCAACTTTGGCTCCACGGACGAACTTTGGATCCAACTCATAGCCCTTAGGATGCGTAATCACGAAGTCCACGTTCGCCTCGTTCATGAAATCGGCAAAAGAGTTAGGAACAGCTTGAGGAAGGGCGCGTGGATGCGGTGCCCATGACAAAACCACTTTGGGGCGCTCCTTAGTCTTATGTTCTTCAATGGTGATGAGGTCGGCGAAAGCCTGCAAAGGGTGGACAGTCGCAGACTCCATACTGAAGACTGGTTTGCCGGAATATTGGATGAATTGGTTCAAAATCGTCTCTTGGTAGTCGAACTCCTTGTTCTCAAACCGTGCGAAAGAGCGGACACCGATGATGTCGCAGAACGATGCCATGACAGGAATCGCTTCCAATAGGTGCTCCGATTTGTCACCGTCCATGATGACGCCTCGCTCGGTCTCTAATTTCCAAGCTCCTTGGTTGACGTCGAGCACGATGGTGTTCATTCCCAAATTCATACCCGCCTTTTGCGTACTGAGGCGCGTGCGGAGGCTGTTGTTGAAGAATACGCAGAGGAGCGTCTTGTTTTCGCCGAGGTGTTTGTAGCCGAATCGGTTCTTTTTTACTTCCAAGGCCTCTTGGACAGCCTTGTTCAAATCGCCCAAGTCATGGGCTGTCATTAACGTTTTCATGCTGAATCTATATTTTGTTTCTTTACTGCTGAATTGAAATCTAAAGAGAGCCGATTTGTCTCCGAAAGATTTTGAAATCCTCCGTTTCCATCGGGAAAATAACCTACGCCCTAGTTTGTCCGTTGCCTTTGATGATCCACTTATAAGTGGTGATCTCTTCCAACGCCATAGGGCCTCTAGCATGCATCTTTTGGGTGGAGATACCTATCTCTGCTCCTAGACCGAATTGGGCACCATCTGTCCACGAAGTTGGGGCATTGGTATAGACGCATGCGGCGTCAACCATCTTGTCGAAGGTGGCGATGCTGGCTGCATCCTCGCTGACGATGGCTTCACTATGCTTGGAACTATATTTTTCGATGTGTGCCAACGCCTCTTGGATGTTGGCCACAGTCTTGATGACCATTTTGTAATCTTGGAACTCGGTTCCGAAACTATCTTCCGTAGCCTTCTTCAGAAGTGCGGCAGGATATTTACCGTCCAATATGGTGTAAGCTTTTAAGTCGGCGTAGAGAATGACGTTTTTCGTTGCCAACCGTTCGCAGAGGGCAGGCAAGTCGAGCAATCGCTTCTCGTTGATGATGAGGCAGTCGAGTGCATTGCAGACACTGACGCGGCGAGTCTTTCCGTTGAAGATGATGTCGGCTCCTTTCTTTAAATCGCCCGTTTCATCGAAATAAGTGTGGCAGATGCCGGCTCCTGTCTCGATAACAGGCACCTTGGCATTTTGTCGGACGAAGTTGATGAGGTTGGAACTTCCGCGAGGAATGATGAGATCCACATAATCAACGGCGTTGAGCAGGTCGCCCGTGGCTTCGCGTCCAGCAGGAAGGAGTGCTACGATATCTTTGCAGATGCCGAATCGGTCCAATATGGAGTGGATGACCTTGATGATAGCGGCGTTGGAGCAGTAAGCATCGGTTCCTCCTTTCAGGACACAGGCATTACCTGCCTTGAAGCAGAGGGAAAACACGTCGAAGGTCACGTTAGGGCGAGCCTCATAGACGATGCCGATCACTCCGAAAGGAACGCTGATCTTGGAGATTTGCAAGCCGTTGGCCAAGGTGCGTTGCGCCAAGGTGCGGCCGAGAGGAGACGGGAGTTTTGCCACGTTGCGGATATCCGATGCGATGCCCGCGATGCGTTCTTTCGTCAACATCAGTCGGTCGTACATCGGGTTGGATTTGTCCATCTTGTCGAGATCCTTTTGGTTCTCTTGGAGGATGGTTTCGCTTTGGGCTTCCGTTTCGTCGGCCAAGGCGAGCAACACGTTGTTTATCGTCTCTTTCTCGATAAGGTTCAGGTCGCGGGTGGCGGCCTTCACTTTTTTGAATACTTCCAAAGTCTCCATGTTTTCTATCTTTTGTGGGTTTAGAACCCGTTATAACAAATATAAATAGTCGTAGTGGACGATAGGTTTCTCGCCCTTCTTCCCGATCAAGCCGGAAGCTTCCGAACTACTGTATTGAGTCTTGCCTACACCGATTTGTTTGCCGTTTTCATCGAATATTTTGACGATGTCATCCTTTTCGAAGTTACCGATGATTTCTGTCACACCGACCATGAGGACCGAGTTGCTGGACTCCTCGTCGAGCAGGGCTTGGGAGGCTGGCCCGTCCAGATGGATCTCTCCTTTGGCGAATCCTTCGCTGTGGGCAATCCATTTCTTAACGCTGGATACGGGGTCGGGGGAAGCGATGAATCGGGTGCAGATGGTGTCTGCCTCGTTGTCCATCAAGTCGATGAGGATGTTATCGCGTTTGCCGTTGGCGATGATGACTTCGATTCCCTCGTCGGCCACCTTGCTGGCGATGTTGGTTTTCGTCTGCATGCCGCCCCGTCCATAGGTCGATTTGCCGGTTTGGATGTAGGCGGAGAGATTTCGTTTGCCAGGCAAAACTTCCCTAATGACCGATGAATCGGGGTCGTTTGGGTTTCCGTTGTAGATGCCGTCGATGTTGCTGAGGATGATGAGCTTCTCCGCGTCCATCATGGTTGCCACCAAGCCAGACAACTCGTCATTGTCTGTAAACATCAATTCTGTTACCGAGATGGTGTCGTTTTCGTTGACGATGGGGATTACGCCGTGTTCGATCATCACCATCATGCAGTTTCGTTGGTTGAGATAGTGGCCGCGGGTGCCGAGGCTCTCCTTGGTGGTAAGCACTTGTCCGCAGGTGATGCCGTTGTCCGTGAAGAGCATGTGGTAGCGGTTGATGAGCTCCGCTTGCCCAATGGCGGAAAAGAGTTGGCGGGCAGAGACTGCATCGAGCTTGTCTGCCTGAATCTTGGAGCGGCCGGCTGCCACGGCACCGGAGGAGATGAGAATGATTTCAACCCCTCTGTTATGCAGTTCAGCGATTTGGTCCACCAAGGCGGACATTCTCGTGTAATCCAATGTGCCGTTTTTCTTGGTCAGCACGTTACTGCCTATTTTTATGGCAATCCTTTTGTTTGGCATCTTCTATCTGTTGTTATTTCTGTTTGTCGGGAGGGCAATGTTTGATGGCAAACACTCCCTATTCCCCGAATATCTTGCAAAGTTAGAATTTTCGGGTAATATTGAAAAGAGGTCTGCTATTTATCCGGAGCAATTTTATCTGTTGCCCATCAAGTATTTCTATTTATCCATTTCCGATTGACTCTTTTCGGCGCAGAATGCCCAATTTATTGTTATCTGTTTCCTCTTTAAGAGATCACTGTGTATCTATTGCCTAATATTTTTTGTTTATTATATCTCTCCATTCCCTATATTTTGTGTAATTTTGTAAACTCCGTTTAATGGATGTAATGAATTAGAAAACAGAAAATATTTTTTGCCTTTTGAAAATTATGCGGAAAATGAATGAAATTAAAGTTGCAGTGGCAGGAACAGGCTATGTCGGCTTGAGCATTGCAACGTTGTTGAGTCAGCATCACCAAGTAACGGCTGTTGACGTGGTTCCTGAAAAAGTGGATTTGATCAATAACCGTAAGTCGCCTATCCAAGACGACTACATCGAGAAGTACTTGGCAGAGAAGGATTTGAACTTGACTGCTACGCTTGATGGGGCAAAAGCCTACTCGGATGCGGATTTCGTAGTGATAGCGGCTCCGACGAATTACGATACGGTAAAGAATTATTTCGACACATCCCATGTGGAGGAGGTGATAGACCTTGTCCTTTCTGTCAATCCGGATGCCGTGATGGTCATCAAGAGTACGATCCCAGTGGGTTATACCCGTTCTTTGTATGTGAAATATACGGATCGCTTCCGGAACGATCCTGCTTTGAAAGGCAAAAAATTTAATCTTCTTTTCTCTCCTGAATTCTTACGTGAGAGCAAGGCGTTGTATGACAACCTTTATCCAAGCCGTATCATTGTCGGTTTCCCAAAGATTTCCAGTCAGTTGGATAACGTCGAGAACGATGCTATCCGTGAAATAGGAGGGGAGAACTTGGAGGAGGCAGCTCATCTCTTCGCTGCTTTGCTTCAGGAGGGCGCCATCAAGAAGGATGTGGATACGCTCTTCATGGGCATGAAGGAGGCTGAGGCGGTTAAGTTGTTTGCCAACACTTATCTGGCACTTCGTGTCTCCTATTTCAATGAGTTGGACACATACGCAGAGGTGAAAGGATTGGATTCCCAAGCTATTATCCAAGGTGTAGGTCTTGACCCTCGTATCGGTAGTCATTACAATAACCCTTCTTTCGGTTATGGTGGTTATTGCTTGCCAAAGGATACGAAGCAGTTGTTGGCCAACTATCAGGATGTGCCCGAGGATTTGATTCGTGCCATCGTGGACAGTAACCGTACCCGTAAGGATTTCATCGCTGACCAAGTTTTGAAGATGGCCGGTTATTATGATTATAACAATCAGTTGGATTATTCTGCACAACATGAGAATGAGTGCGTCATTGGTGTTTATCGTTTGACGATGAAGAGTAATTCAGACAATTTCCGTCAAAGTTCCATCCAAGGTGTGATGAAACGTATTAAGGCCAAAGGTGCGACGGTGATCATCTATGAACCTACGTTGGAGGATGGTTCTACCTTCTTCGGAAGCAAGGTGGTTAATAATCTAGAAGAGTTCAAGTCAAAGTCCCAAGCTATTCTCGCCAACCGTTTCGACGCTTGTCTTGACGACGTAAAGGCGAAGGTCTATACACGTGATATTTTCCGTAGGGACTAAAGGATAGTTTAAGAGTTGATGAATAATGGAATCATGATAAAATTCATGCTTCGAAACTAAAAAATCAAGATAGAAATGCAGATAGTTCTGTTGTCAGGAGGTTCGGGTAAAAGGCTTTGGCCTTTGAGTAACGATGTCCGTTCCAAGCAGTTTATTAAGATATTCAAGAAAGAGGGCGGTGGCTATGAATCGATGGTTCAGCGTGTTTACCGTCAGATTTGTAAAGTGGACGCCAATGCCAAGGTGACCATTGCCACTTCCAAGAGCCAAGTCAGTGCCATCCATAACCAATTGGGAGGTGCGGTAGGTGTGAGCGTGGAGCCTTGTCGTCGGGATACGTTCCCTGCTATCGCTTTGGCAACGGCCTATCTTCATGATGTGATGGGTGTGGGTGAGGAGGAGGCCGTTGTGGTTTGTCCTGTTGATCCCTACGTCGAGGACGACTATTTCGCTGCGATTAAGCAGTTGAGTGATTTGGCTGAAAAGGGTACTGCCAACCTTACGTTGATGGGTATTGAGCCGACTTATCCGAGTGAAAAATACGGATATATTATTCCGGAAGGAAAAGATTCGATCAGTGCGGTGCGGACATTTAAAGAGAAACCGACGGAGGCAGTTGCCAAGGAATACATTGCGGAAGGTGCCCTTTGGAATGGCGGCGTGTTTGCCTACAAATTGGGTTATGTCTTGAACCGTGCTCACGAATTGATCGATTTCATCGATTATAATGACCTTTTTGCCAAATACGATACACTCACCAAGATCAGTTTCGACTATGCCGTTGTGGAGCATGAGGAGAAGATTGCAGTAATGCGTTTCAAGGGGCAATGGAAAGATCTCGGAACATGGAACACCTTGGTGGAGGCCATGGAGGAACCAACGATGGGCAAGGCTATCCTTAACGACCAATGTGAAGGAGTGCATGTCATCAATGAGTTGGATGTTCCTGTGTTATGTATGGGGTTGAAAAACGTCATTGTCAGTGCCAGTGCCGAAGGAATTTTGGTCAGTGACATTGAGCAGAGCGATGCCATCAAGCCTTTTGTCGATAAAATTGACCAACCCATCATGTTTGCGGAGAAATCGTGGGGCGACTATCGGGTGGTTGATTCGCAGGAAGGGAGCCTGACGGTTAAATTGAATGTGAAGGCAGGTGCCAAGATGACCTATCATAGCCATGAATCACGCAAGGAGGTTTGGACCATCCTTTCGGGTGAAGGTGCCGCTTTTGTCGATGGAAAGGAGATTTCTCTCCGTTCGGGAGACGTGCTTTCTATCCCTGAAAATGCAAAACATACGTTGGTGGCCAAGACAGATATCTCTCTGTTGGAGGTGCAGGTCGGAACCATCAAGGTGAAGGATAAAAGCAAATTCGAATTTGATTTCTAATCTAACGGAAGATTATGCTATCAGAAAACATATCACTTGCAGGAAAAACCGTTTTGGTGACGGGAGCTGCAGGTTTCATTGGCAGCAACCTCGTGAAACGTCTGTTCCGTGAGGTTCCCGGTATTAAGGTGGTCGGGATCGACAGCATTACTGACTATTACGATGTGAACATCAAGCATGGGCGCTTGCGTGAAATTGAGGCGCTGGGGCGCGATTGGACTTTTGTCCGTGCTTCAATCGCCGATAAACAGGTGATAGAGCAGCTCTTCTCGGACTATCACTTCTCTGTGGTGGTCAATCTGGCAGCCCAAGCGGGTGTCCGTTACAGCATTACCAATCCGGATGCCTACATCGAGTCCAATTTGATAGGTTTCTATAATATTTTGGAGGCTTGTCGCCATCATGAGGTGGAGCATCTCGTCTATGCCTCTTCCAGTTCTGTTTATGGATCGAATAAAAAGGTGCCTTATTCCACGGAGGATAAGGTGGACAATCCGGTTTCCCTCTATGCGGCTACCAAGAAGAGCAATGAGTTGATGGCTCATGCATACAGCAAGTTGTACAATATTCCGAGCACGGGTCTCCGATTTTTTACGGTCTATGGGCCTGCGGGTCGTCCTGATATGGCCTATTTCGGTTTTACAGACAAGCTTAGGGCAGGTAAGACCATCCAAATTTTCAACTACGGAAATTGTAAGCGTGATTTCACCTATGTAGATGACATCGTGGAAGGTGTTGTCCGGGTGATGCGCCATGCGCCGGAAAAGAAGGTGGGGGAAGACGGCTTACCCGTTCCTCCTTATAAAGTCTATAACATCGGTAACAACAGTCCGGAGAATTTACTCGATTTCGTGACGATTCTTCAAGAGGAACTTATCCGTGCGAAAGTCTTACCTTCGGATTATGATTTTGAGGCACACAAGCAGTTGGTTCCTATGCAACCGGGTGACGTCCCTGTTACCTATGCCGATACGACTGCACTTGAACAAGATTTTGGTTTCAAACCAAGCACCCCTTTGCGAATCGGACTTCGTAAATTTGCAGAGTGGTATGCGGGGTATTATGGGGAAAAGTGAAATATATGTTAAAGGCTGTTTCGATTCATTCGAAACAGCCTTTTTTATTCCTACCTGTCGAAAATCGAGTATTCCAAATCAAAAGTCCTATTTATTCTTTAACTTTGCATTCCGATAGATTTATTCTTAACATATTGGAATTGATTTTAGTGAACCCTTTTGTATATCCTTTCTGATTTTGATGATTTGATATCCTTAATTGAATCATTCCAATTTCCATTTTTTAAGTTGGTCCGATTGTGGCTAACAAGGGCGAAGCTTTCTAAATTATGTCTTTTTATGATTACCTTATAGTTGGTTCTGGTTTATATGGAGCTACATTTGCATATAGAGCTAAACTATTAGGTAAGAGGGTGTTAGTGATTGATAAAAGGTCTCAGTTAGGGGGAAATTTATATTGTCAGACTATAGACGGGAAGTCTGGACAAATTAAGCACAACGATGATTATGTTGAGTGTCCAATTCACATTCATCAATATGGTCCCCATATCTTTCATACTAGTAATGTGAGCGTATGGAATTTTGTCAATTCGATAGTCCCTTTCAATAGATTTATCAATTGTCCGATAGCTAATTACAAAGGCGAATTATATAATTTGCCATTCAATATGAATACATTTAATCGGATTTGGCCAGATGTTCTTACTCCTATTCAGGCTACAACTCGTATAGAGGAGCAAAAAGCATTGGCGTTGAATGCACTTAATGAGAAGGCTCCCCAGAATTTGGAAGAGCAAGCCTTATCTCTTGTCGGAAAGGATATATATGAGAAATTGATCAAAGAATATACGGAGAAGCAATGGGGAAGGCAATGCAAGGATTTGCCACCATCTATAATTAACCGTCTGCCAGTCCGCATGGTCTATGACAATAATTATTTCAATGATTGTTACCAAGGAATACCAGAAGGGGGCTATAACAAGCTGATTGACGGTCTTCTTAAGGATGTTGACTCCATGACAAATTGTGACTTCTTTCGTGATGGATTGAAATTTGAAAATAATTATTGTAAATTAGATCCAACCTCTTGTTTAAAAGATACTTGGAGAACAATTGCGGATAAATTGGTATATACAGGTCCCATTGATCAGTATTTTGATTATTCATTAGGAAAGCTTGAATGGAGAAGTGTTGTTTTCAAAACACGCGTCGAAGATACTCCAAATTATCAAGGTAGCGCAGTAGTGAATTATACAAGCCATGAGGTACCTTATACTCGAGTTATAGAGCATAAGCATTTTGAAATGTTTGGCCAAGACGTTTATGATTGCCCGAAAACTGTTGTCAGCGAAGAGTATCCGGTAGAATATAAAGAAGGGATGGAACCTTATTATCCCGTTAATGACGTTCGTAATGATGAGATGGCAGAGGCCTATCATCGACTTGCATTTAGAGAAGCCAATCGAGTGATCTTTGGAGGAAGGTTAGCTCAATATCAATATCTAGATATGGCACCTATAATAGAGCAAGTCTTTGCTTTGGAAGATATATAGTCTATGAGTAAAGTTAAAATTTTTGTAGTATGTCATAAAGAGGCCGAAGTGCCTAATGATGATGTCTATACGCCTATTCATGTGGGGAAAGCTAAGTCTGATCTGAATTTTGGCTTTATCGGGGACAATACGGGCGACAATATCAGTGAAAAGAATAGCACATATTGTGAAATGACTGCCCATTATTGGGTATGGAAAAACGTACGGAAGGAAGATGCTGCATATGTGGGTTTTTGTCACTATCGTCGTTTCTTTCTTCAGAAATTCACGGAGGAAAATATAGATGGATTTTTTGCCGATGGAACGGATGTGATTCTGTCTTCGCCCGTTTATTACGGATGTAGAATTCAGCATAAACTGCTTTTATATATTAGTGCAGATGATTATGCCATTCTTCATGCTGTTATCAAAAAAATATGTCCTGATTATTTGCCAACCATGAATAAGTATCTTATGGGAGTACTGGACAATCCATATAATATGCTTATCTGTCGAAAAGAGACATTTGATGATTATTGTACTTGGATGTTTTCAATTCTTGATGAGTGTGAAAAAAATATTCGGTTATCTCCTTATTCAAGGGCTAGAAGAGTAATGGGCTATATAGCAGAGTTTTTAACTCCTATCTATTTCATGAAAAATAGGTGTAAGATAAAAATGATGGATACGGTTTGTTATAGCGATGCTGGCATTTTATATAGGCGCTTGACAATGGGGATGCGCTTTTATGCCATGATAAATGATTTCATTGTGTCATGCCGACATTTATCTCCTTATATGATAGTTCATGCACATAGGTATGGATTGAGGGATGATGGTGTAGAGATTTATAAAAACGAAAACAAGTAGGATGTCGTCTGTAAAAGAGGATACACTAAAGGGTGTGAAATGGACAGCCATAGAGAGATTTGGCGCTCAAGGCATCCATTTTTTACTGGGGTTGATTATGGCTAGATTACTTACTCCGGAAGATTATGGAACGGTAGGTTTGCTGGCTATTTTCATCGCTATATCACAGACGTTCATAGATAGTGGCTTTAGCAATGCTCTTATACGAAAGCCAGAACATACGGAGGAGGATTTCTGTACGGCGTTATATTTTAACATAGTAGTCTCCATTTTATGTTATGTCGTGCTTTTCTTTATGGCTCCTTATGTCGGAGATTTTTTCCATATGCCGATTTTGTGCTCGATCCTTAGAGTGCAATCTATTACATTGGTGATTAATTCTTTAATGAGCGTTCAAGTCTCAAAGCTTACAATAGCGTTAGATTTTAGAGGCTTAGCCAAGCGGACGTTATATACAAGTGTTTTTGCTGGGCTGATAGGTATTTATTTAGCATATATTGGCTGGGGTGTTTGGTCTCTTGTTGCACAAACTGTAATTGCAAGTTTATCTAATTTATTATTTATTTGGATATATTGTCGTTGGATTCCTCGAAAAGGGTTTTCTTTCCAATCGTTTCACTATCTTTTCTCTTATGGGAGTAAATTACTGGCTTCTGGTTTGTTGCATACCGTTTATACTCAATTGACACCATTGATTATAGGTCGATATTATACTTCAAAAGAATTAGGTGAGTATAGTCGGGGATCTCAATTGGCATCCTATCCTGCGGATATAACCACTGGCATTTTAGGAAAAGTGACGTTTCCAATTTTAGCCAAACTACAGAACGATGCAGAGAGACTAATATCTGTATATAGAAAGTATATTTGTATCACGTCGATGGTCATCTTTTTTGGTTGTATGCTTTTGTGTGCAGTTGCTAAACCTTTGGTAAATATTTTATTGACAGAAAAGTGGGCTAATTGTGTGATATTTTTGCAATTATTTTGTTTTGGGGCGATGTTTGACCATATATCCAAGTTGAACCTCAATTTATTGCAAGTAATTGGGAGAAGCGATTTGTTTTTTCGGTTAGAGGTGATAAAGAAAACCATATCAATAGCTATTTTATTGATTTCTGTTCCTTATGGCGTTTTGGCTATTTGTATATCAAAAATCATCTATGTCCAGATTGCTATCTTTATAAATACATACTATACGGGAAAGTTATTTAATCTTGGGTATTTGCAGCAGGTAAGAGATTTTTCGGGGTTCTTGATAAAGTCAATTATAGCTTGTGTGCCTGCTTTTTTGTTGACATACCTTCATTGGGCGGATTGGTTGACGATAGTAGTTGGCGTGTGCTCTGCTGTCTTAATCTATTGGCTTATCCTTAGAAGTAATAAATATTGGAAAGAGATAGAGAGTCTTATTAGGAAGCGATATAGTTTTAACTTGAAGTGATGGATATTCAGAGATTATATGATATCATGCAATGGTTTACGGCTCATTTGATGAGTCTTTATTGCAAGTTGGTGATTTATCCTCTACGTTGTCATACTCAAAAAAAGAAGATAGCGGCAATCCGAGGAAAGGAGAAAATAAAGATCTTGTTCATAGTCATTGATTTAAGTGAGTGGAAGACGGAAAGTTTATATGAGCGGATGCTTACCCATCCTCGTTTTGAGCCTGTTTTGGGGTTGACAATGTCAATGGAATCGCCATGGGAAAAAGAAAAATTCAAGAGTTATTTGGAAAGTAAGAAGTATGAATATATCGATTTGGATCTTATGCCTGAGGCTATCAATAAAATAGATCCAGATATTATTTTTTATCAAAAACCATACTCTGTCAATTATTTTCCGAGGTATGACTATGTGCATAATTTGAATAGGATTTTTTGTTATTGCCCATATTCAATAAACACGATTGATGAGAGTTGGGTATTCCATCACGCTATGGCTCATTATTCTTGGCAATACTATTATAACAACGACCTTTCTATGCGGTCTGCACAAATCCATTTTCCTTCGTTTACGAAAAATTTGGTGGTGACGGGCTTGCCGATTAACGATAATTTATTGCAAGACAAACAGTCATATCCTGATCCATGGAGGACTGTGGAGAATAAAAGGAAGCGTATCATATATGCCCCTCATCATACGATTGGAGATTTGCATATGGATGGCATTGCTTATTCAACTTTTCTTACTTATTCGGATTTTATGCTTAATATGGCAGATAAATACAAAGATCAAATACAATGGGCATTTAAACCGCACCCGTGTTTGAAAAAAAGGCTCTATCAAGTGTGGGGAGAAGAGAAGACGGATACCTATTATCAAAAATGGGCTGATTTGGAGAATACCCAGTTGGAAACGGGCGAATATGTGGGGCTTTTTATGCATTCGGATGCTATGATTCACGATTGTGCTTCTTTTACAATAGAATATCATTATACTCAAAACCCGGTGTTGTATCTGGTGAGGGATGAAAAGCATACGGACAATCTGAACGATTTTGCGAAGCGTGCTTTTGATCTGCATTATAAAGCAAGGAACCAGCAAGATATTGAGAAGTTTATTAATGATGTTATTGCTGGTAATGATGAAATGAAGGCGGAGCGCAAGAAGTTTTATCAAGAGTGTTTGTTGCCTCCTCATGGCAAGAGTGCAAGCGATAATATCATTAATGCGATATTGGGAGAAGAAGAGTATAAATAGTAATTTTGTGTGTTGTGGCAGCTGTTCGTGATTTGAAAATTGATGGATTGAAAATCCTTATGATTTTCTTCGTTGTCTTGGGTCATATGGGAGGCTATGATGATTATGGAATAGGTTCGCATGGAATTATTTATTCATTTCACATGCCAGTATTTATATTCTTGTCTGGTTATTTTACATCGCAAAAGACAAGTGAGGAGAAGCAAGTCAGTTGGATAAAGCAAACTGTCGTGATATATTTAATTGCGCAGATAGCTCATGTTATTTTGGAAATATTGTTGAAGTATGTGGCGTGCCAAATAAAACAATTGCCTTTTGATTATTCTTTTGATCTTATTGATATCTTCTTTTTCCCAAGATACGCGTTGTGGTATTTGTTGTGTCTTATATATTGGAGAATAGCAATATGGAAAATTTCTGATAAAATAGATGATAATATTTTATTGATTAGCTCTTTTGTTCTGGTTCTCGTGGCAGGATTTGTTCCGATTGATCATACTTTTTCTTTTCAGAGAACATTCTCTTTCTTGCCTTTTTTTGTCTTAGGTGTTATGTTTAGAAAAAGAAATTGGATGGCACAGCTGGAGAAGGTTCCGATGCACTATGCTATAATTGGATTACTGGTAGGCTTGGCTTTATCTAAAACATTACCTACTTATCTGCCCAAAATCCATTATGAGAATTGGCAGGATCCATTAATTAGAATTTGTCAAACAATGTTAGGTATATATTTATGTTTGCTTATTCTTAGAATTTCTAGAATAAGAGAAATGAAGGGACTCTCAAAATATGGTGCATATACTTTGTGGGTTTATATAGGACACACTTTTTTAATTGTGATAGGGGCCTATGCTTTCCCATTTTTGAATATAGAACTGAACATTTTCTCTGCAGCTGGTTTGTCGATTTTGTATTGTTCGCTATTTGTGGCGATGGCCAAACTCTATGAGTCGATAACGATAAAGTCGCAGGAGTAATATTATTGGGGCAAATATGAAAAAAGTCATAACATACGGAACTTACGACCTTCTCCATGAAGGTCATATCAATCTCCTTCGGCGGGCGAAGGCATTGGGAGACTATCTTATCGTAGGAGTCACCAGTGACAGTTTTGACCGTGGGCGGGGCAAGCTGAATGTGCGTAACAATGTTTTGGAGCGTGTTGAGGCTGTCAAGGCGACGGGCTATGCCGATGAAGTCGTGATTGAGGATTATCTGGGTCAGAAGATCGACGACATTCAGAAATATGACGTGGACATCTTTGCCATTGGATCCGATTGGGAGGGCAAGTTCGATTATTTGAACGAATTTTGTCAGGTGGTCTATCTCCCCCGTACGGAGGGAATCTCCTCGACCATGCTGCGTGCCGAGTCCCAGGAGACCTATCGGTTGGGCATAGTTGGTTCAGGACGTATCGCCAAGCGGTTCGTGCCGGAGACGAAGGTGGTCAATGGCGTTGAGGTGGCGGCAGTCTATAATCCCAATAAGGAGAGAGTCTCCGCCTTTGCGGCAGATTTTGGGGTAGAAGCCCATTCCGGCAGTTTCCAGGACTTCTTGAAGGGCGTGGATGCCGTATATGTGGCCTCGCCGCATCTCTCGCACTATGACTATACGAAGCAGGCCTTGGAGGCAGGAAAACACGTGCTTTGTGAGATTCCGTTCGTCCTCTCCGCAGCGCAGGCCAAGGAATTGTATGACTATGCGGATGCCCATGGGTTGGTCCTGATGGAGGCGAGCAAGACCGCCTATTGCCCCGCCTTCAACCATTTGGTGACGTTGGTCAAGAGTGGAGTGATCGGAGATGTAATCGATATTAAGGCCTCCTTGTCAAAGATGGTGGAGGGATCACTCCGAGAGTTGGATGCCAGTCAGGCGGGCGGTGCGATGAACGAGCATGCTCCATTGAACCTGATGGCAATCATCCGATTGTTGGGAACAGACTATACCAAGGTCGATTTCTATTCCAAGATGGAGAACGGCGTGGATGTCTATACCAAGGCCAACATTATCTATCCCCATGCCACTTCCTCCATCACGTTGGGGATTGGGGTGAAGACGGAGGGCAACCTGGTCGTTTCGGGGACGAGGGGCTATGTCTATGTGCCTGCCCCATGGTGGTTGACCGACTTTTTCGAGGTCAGGTATGAGGACCAGTCGAAGAACAAGAAATATTTCTATAGCTACGATGGCGACGGCCTGCGCTACGAGATTCAGGAGTTCTTCTCCATGATCGTCAATAAGCGGCGGAGCTGTTACAAGTTGAAGAGCCGGGAGAGCGTAGCCATAGCGGAGATAATAGAGAAGTATAACAAGAAGGAAAATTGTGTCGAGATATGAAAGTGGCAGTAGTTACGGGAGGCACTTCCGGCATGGGCTTGGGAGTGGCCAGGATGTTGCTTGGTAAAGGGTATTATGTCTATGCCACGTATGTGGGTTCCGACTTTATGGAGAAGTTGGATAATTTCGAAGCCATAAAGACGGATCAGGCCAACCGGGGGGAGGTCTATGACTTCATCAATTATGTGAAGGGGGAGACGGATCATCTCGATTGTCTCGTATGCAATGCCGGCATGAGCATACGCAAGTCTTTTACTGAGTTCGAGGACAGGGATTGGGACATGATGATGGAGGTGGCGGTCAATTCGCACTATATCCTATGTCGCGAGTTCTTCCCGATCATTCCAGCGGGTTCTCGGATTTTGTTCACGGGTTCCCAAATGGGGCTGATGCCCCATGGCACGGTCTTGGCCTATGGCGTTACGAAGTCGGCAGTGCATGCCTTGTGCAGGAACCTGGTCAAGGAGTTCGAGGGGACGGGGACGACGGTGAATGCCATAGTCCCAGGCTTTGTGGAGACCCCGTGGCAGAAGGAGAAGCCGGAGGAGATCAAGCAAAATATTTACAAGAAGACGGCCATCCATCGTTTTGCGAGCGTGGAGGAGATCGTGGACGCATTCCGTTTCTGCATAGAGAATCCATTCGTCAATGGAAGCCTGATAGAGGTGAACGGGGGGTATAGTTACAAGTAAGTCGGGAAGAGATGTATAAAGGGAAGGTGTCGATAGTCGTTCCGGTCTATAAGTCGGAGAAGACGATACATAGGTGTGTTGATAGTATCTTGAACCAGACCTACGATAATTTTGAGTTGCTTCTTGTGGATGACGGTTCCCCTGACAAATCCGGAAGGATATGTGACGAGTATGCCCTAGCGGATACACGAGTTAAGGTTTTTCATAAGGAGAATGGAGGGGTAAGTTCTGCAAGGAATTTGGGAATAGATAATGTCCAAGGCGAGTATCTCGTATTTGTGGACTCTGATGATTATGTGGGGCAGGATTATTTGTCGCACCTGCTTCAGGTGGAGTCTTCTCAATTTGTCGTTGCCGGAATACACAGAAGCATGGATAATATCCATGCTTGTTGGGAGCCTCGGGAGGGGCATTCCCTTATTTCTGATGATTTAAAAAATGTATGGAGCAAGGAGAATAATTTATATATATACATATTCCCTACTGCTAAACTTTTTTTGACGGAGATAGTGAAACAGTGCCATATTCGATTTGACACTAAAATATTCTACTCGGAAGACTTTTGTTTTGTCATGGATTATATGGCCAAAATTCGATCCTTTGATTTGATAAAGGTTCATGACTACAATTATATTATACCAAGGGAAGAGGTTAATCGTGCGGAAAAGTATAAAATGAATGCGGATCAGACCTTTGTCCATTATGAGGCGGTTGAAAGCAGAATGCAGGTCTTGGATAGATTAAGTGGTGTAGAACTGAAAGATATGCGTAATAATGTATATTGTCGTTTGTTTAAAAATTTTCTGACTTATTTGCATGGACTAGACAACAAGAAAAGTGTTTTTCTCGAATTACGGAGGTTTATGAAATTAACCCATGGGACTGATTTTTACAAATATGCCACGTTGCATTATACGGGGAAAGAACGTATTTATTATAAGGTGGTTTATGGAGTTTTGACTCTTATATCTTCTTTTTGATAGATGCTATATCACTTCCCTTTTACAGTTTGAATTTTAGTGAGTAATGATTTATAGTTATGCTTGTTTGTCGTTAATAAGTCTTAGATGAAGTTGTCGATTATCATACCCGTATATAAGGTAGAAAAATATTTGTCGGAGTGTCTCGACTCGATCATTCGACAGACATTTGTAGATTGGGAAGCCATACTTGTAGATGATGGAAGTCCTGACTCTTGTGGTATTATTTGTGATGAATACGCAAAGAGAGATAGTCGTTTCCGTGTTATTCATAAAAGGAATGGAGGGGTAAGTTCGGCTCGTAATGCAGGCATTGCCAATGCGAAAGGCGAATGGGTTACCTTTGTTGACTCTGATGATTTTTTGGATACCTCTTTCTTACAAGATTTATTTTCTCCGATTGAAAAGGGGGAGGACGTGGATTTTATTCATGGAGGTTGTTCGGATTGGATCGATGGGAACAGTGGTGTTAATCAATTCTATGATTATCGGGTCGGTTCTGATATGTCTTTCTTATTTGATAAGATGAGAGGATTGCCCTTTTCAAAACTTTTCCGTTTGGAAATTCTTAATAATACTTCTAATGGAGTAGTTCGTTTTGATGAGAGGATGACTATTGCGGAAGATTTAGCATTTACGTATGATTATATATTAAAAATAGGGAAATATGCATTTGTTCCAACAGTAGGCTATTATTACAGGCGTGATAACTATGAATCAGCTACCAAGCGGTCAAGGAAAATCAATTTTGAGCAAGAACTACATTCGGCTATTCATCTATATGAGAGTATGATGAAATGCTATCAGTTGTTTAAAATGAGGCAGATTCAAAAATCTGCTCGTTATTCTGAATGTGGTTCTCATTTTTTAGAGGCGGCATTGGCTTTATATAGGGTTCCTACTCCAAGGCAATGTAGGGTCTCTCATTTGGATAGTGATTTCAAGGAGGAATATTTAGAGGTTGTTAAATATGCAAAGACGTCGTTAGTGAAGAAGAGTTTAGCTTTTTTCTTAGTGAAGAAGAATTATCGAATATTCGATTTTTTGTGTAGTTTGATATTTAGAATGGTATGATTTTCAGAAAAAAAATAGCGTTGAGGGCAACGGAAATTTGTTTGTTGTCTAAATTAATAATTGGGAAATTTCTCTCTCTCTTCTATAAATACAGAAAGGAAAACATCTGGTTGTTGTCAGAGCGAGGTCATGAGGCTCGTGATAATGCCTATTTCTTCTTTCTATATTTAAAAAAGAACCATCCTGAGGTAAAGGCAAAGTATATAATTTCATTTGACTCTAAAGATTTTCATCGTTTGAGTCAGTATCGGGAAGATTTGGTCGAATATGATTCCATGGAGCACTATATAATGATTTGTAGTGCGAAATATTTGATAAGTACGCATATTGCAGGCTATACAACACATTTGGATTTTTTTACCAAGCTTGACTATTTGTATAATGTCTTTCGTAATCATAGGCGTGTCTTTTTGCAACATGGAATAACCAAGAGTGATATGCCACAATTTTATGAAGAGCGCACACATTTGGATTTGTTTATTTGTGGGGCAAGGCCAGAGTATGAATATATCATTGATAAATTCCATTATGCGAAAGGTCAGGTTCAATATACTGGTTTATGTCGTTATGACAACCTAAATGATGCTTCATCTTTTGCTAAGAAGCAAATCCTATTGATGCCGACATGGAGGATGTATATAAGGGAACAATCTTTTGAAGAAACGGATTATTATAAAACATATAAGAAGTTACTTGCTAGTCCAGAATTGTCTGACATATTGGAGAAATATGATTATGATTTAGTGTTTTATCCTCATTATGAGATACAAAAACATATAGCTTCGTTTAAAAAATTGCAGTTGAATAATAGAATTGTAATTGCTGATTTTGATTATGATGTGCAAACGTTGCTTAAAGAGTCAGCCGCTCTTATTACAGACTATTCTAGTGTCTGTTTTGATATGGCGTATATGTATAAACCTATAATAATGTTTCATTTTGACAAGGAAGAGTTTTATGCTAAGCATTATGCCAAATGTTACTTTGAAGAAAGTAATTTAGGGAAAGTAGTAGTTGATTTTAATACTTTGTATTCTTCATTGGAGGAACTTTTGCAATTAGGGTGTAAGATATCTGATGAATATAGAATCTATTCTGATTCTTTCTTTGAGTATCGGGATAACAATAATTGTAATAGGGTTTTTGCTGCAATCAATTCTCTTAAATGATGAATGAAATCACAAGGCAGACAGTGCCTTTGGTTTTTCTTAGTCTTTTGATTTTTCTTGTGATTTACTTGCTCTTGAAGCCTGTTTTTAAAGGGAAGCAAATCACAAGGACGAAATTGTATTGTTCGTATGTTTTTCTCTTTTGTTTTACTTTTTTCTCTTTTTATAATACAGATTGGTTCCATTATCAGTCAGTTTTTAATGCTGTAAAGGTGGGGTTCCCCGTCCATCTTGAAATGGTTTATGTTTGGTTGATTGAAACGGTGTGTAATGATTACCTGACTTTTAGAGTTATAGTTTGGGGGGCAGCATTAATCTTGACTTTGTTGCTTTTAAAAAAGGCATCTATATCCTATGATTTGGCACTTTTCTTTTTTGGTACTATTTGGATTATTTGGTTCTCTTATGCGAGGGTTAGCTTGGCAATGGCAATGGTTTTCCTTGGGGGAGTATTGCTTGCTTCTGAGAGAGAGCCCTTTTTAATGAAAATATTAGGGTTCTTTCTATTAATCTTTTCTTTTTATTTCCACAAATCTGCAGCATTTGGCATCGTTGTAGTGGTGGTTGCTCTTATGCTGAAGTACGTAAAGATGAATGTGATTCCCTTTTTGTTTATACTGTTTCCGATATTGCTCTTTGTGATACAATTTTGCTTGGGAGATTTCTTGTCGGCAGATATTGATGAAGAAGGCGATACAATGAATTCTTATATGTCTGTAGGTCAGCATTATATGGCGAGGACTGGAGGGGAGAGGGGAATTGCGGCGAATATTCAACGACTTTTGGAGAGGACTCCTTATTATTTCTTGTCTTATATGATTTATAAAAAGTATAGGAATGGAGGTATAAAAAGGGTTCCATCGGATGTCCGTTTTTTTATGAATGTATTGTTCCTTATCGTGTATGGTTCTTCTTTGTTTTTTTTCGATTTCGGAGCAAATCTTGAGACGATATATGGGCGATTCCTTCGCTATTCTTTTATACCGGCAACCATCGTCCTGACTTATTTTTATGAGCATGAACACTACCGAGGAACCTCTAAGTCAATCTATAAATTAGCGGCATTCGGAACAGTTTATACTCTTCTGTATTCTTTTTATATTACTATTGTTACTTGATTTAATTATCGAAAAGAAATGAATATACTTCATATTCATCCCTCATTGGCTGGTGGCGGGATTGAAGCCATGATATGTGGATTGGCAAATGAAATGGCAGAACAAGGGCATAAGGTTACAGTTTGTTCTATATTTCAACCCAAAAGTACGGATGTGTTTTGGGGTAAGATAAAGGAGAATGTGTCTCGATCTTCTTTGGGAAAAAAGAACAAGGGTTTTTCTTTATCAATAGTATTCAAGATTTTCAAATACATCCGAAATGGGAATTTTGATATAGTTCAGTTACATGGTTTCTTTTATTACTATATGTTGGCCGTTTTCTTTTTTAGAAAATCCAAATACTTTTATACGCTTCATAATGATGCATACCAAGAAAGCAATTCTTGGGATAAGCGATTTTTCTTTTTGAAAAAATTCGCTATTCGTCGAGGTTGGATTCATCCTATTACCATATCGGAGGAGTCTAAAAATTCATTTGAAAAATTGTATGGTTGTGCAAGTTGTCTTTGCCCCAATGGCATTCCCAAGCCTATTATTACTTATGGACTTGATATTGTAGACAAGGAGAGACGAACTCCTGAAACTAGGGTTTTTTTAAGTCCAGTTAGGATAGCCCCACAAAAGAACCTCCCTGTATTAGTAAAGGTCTTTTCAAGATTGATAAAGGAAGGGCATGATGTAGTTATTTTAATTGTAGGAAGTGTACAAGATGAATCGATATTTTCTACAATAAAACCCTATTTCACTGAGCGGATAAAGTATCTTGGGGAATTTTCGGAGGTGCCATCATTGCTTTATTCTGCGGATGGGCTATGTTTGCCTTCCCTTTGGGAGGGTTTACCTGTCGTATTGTTGGAGGCCTTGTCTGTTGGGTGTGTCCCAATTTGTACTCCGGTAGGTGGCGTTGTAAATGTCATAGAAGATGGATATAATGGATTATTGGCGGATAGTCCTTCTGAAGAGGATTACTATAAAGTAATGTCTAAATTCTTATCAATGTCAAAAGAAACAGTTTCTGTCATGAAAGGGAATTGTCTCGAATCGTTTGGCCCATACGATATAAAACGGGTAGTTGCCGATTACATGAGGTATTATGAAAGTATTTAAGAAGGCTCATAAGTTTAAGCCAAAATCTATTTGAGGCATTGGCATGATGAAAATATTAATGTTAGATATATCGGGGCGAGTCATAAATTATGATACGGCTCTATGCGGAGATTTGAGCGCTCTGACTTCTGATGGGTTGTATTATTCCGCCCCTTTTCAGAAAAAAGAACGCTTCCCTTTTAAGACAATAGGCTTATTAAGCCTTATCCCTCAAAAATATCAAAATTCTAATGCGCGGTGGAAACGCATTTTGAAAGCAGTTGAAGGCATATTGAATTATTTGTATATAGGGTATTGGCTCTTAATGAAAAGATTTGATGTGATTCATTTTCAGTGGCTTCCGTTTCTTGAGGTGGTTGGAGTGGAGTATTATGTGTTAAGGTTTTACAAGTTGTTGGCACCTCATACCAAGTTCCTCCTTACTATTCATAATCTCTATCCTCATGATATGTCGGAGGCTAATAAAGCTTTATATAAAGAGAGATTTAGGAAGGTGGTGCCGTTGTTTGACAAGTTTATTGTACACACGAATATTTCAAAGACAGAGGCCTTGCGTGAGTTCGGCATTCGAGATGAAAGAATAGAAGTTGTTCATCATGGGGTTTTTGTCCCAAATGACTTTGTCCCTTCAAAAAGGGAAATAGGGGCAGATGGAAAATGGAATATCATAATGTACGGCAATCAAAGTTGGTACAAGGGGACGGATGTGTTTGTTGAAGCGTTATCTTTGATTCCTGCATCTTTGCAATCTCGGATAAGGGCGACTATTTGTGGAAAGATTTCCCCCGATTTTTTACATAAATTGAAGGAGATAGAAACCCATATTCCCATTTCTTGGTTGCCTGGTTTTGTGGAGGATAAGGAGTTGTATCGAATGATAGACAATGCGGATATGATAGTACTTCCCTATCGGGCAATATCGCAGAGTGGAGTCCTTTTGTTGGCGCTTTATTTTCGGAGGGTGATTGTTACATCTGATCTGCCATCGTTTAGGGAGACGTTAAGTCCATTTCCAGACGAACTTTTTTCTGAGAATGAAAATCCAAGGAATCTGGCAAATCTTATATGTAGATATGTGAATGGTGAAATTGATGTGACGAAACATATAGAAGCAATAGAAGGGTTGAATAAGATTTTTTCATGGGAAGAAGCCGCAAAAAAGACATGTCGCATATATAGTGAGATATGTATTGATTCTGTTGTTTAGAAAGAGCGAGATCAATCGTCGAAAATAGTTTTGTTGTTAAAAGTAGATAGTACTAGTAAGGGTATGATAGAAGGTTGGAAATATTATAATCATGCGGCTATTCCTACATGTGCACCGCATGAAGTCCCTGATATAAATCCGATTAAGAATGGTGATGTTTGGAGGGCTGATGCTTTGAAGAAAGGTTCAATAGTGTTTTTTGCTCGATATGTAACTGATTTTGATTGTGCAGAAGAGACTTCTTTTTGGTATGTTATAAAAGAATCTCCTTTTGCTTTGGATGATTTGGATAAGAAATATCAGAAGCATATAAAAAAATCGCTAGAGAGATGTGAAGTACGTAGGATTAACCCCATAGAATATATAGAGGATCTCTATTCTGTATATCAAAAAGCATATGAAACATATAAAGTTCCTGATAATTATCAAGGTAAGGAGTCTTTTGTCTCTACAATAAGATCTTCCTCGTTAGATTATTGGGCGGCTTTTAGTAGGGAATCTGGCGAGATGGCAGGATGGATGTCTTGTAGGAATAACGGTACTTGGACGGAGACTGTCTCTGCAAAGTATGATCCATCTTTAAAAACTTTATTTCCGAGTGATGCAATTCATTATGCGATTCTTGATTATTATTTAAATCAGTTGGGACATAAATACATAAACTCGGGTTCTCGTAATATCAGTCATGTGACTAACGTTCAGGACTATAAGATTAAACATTGGAATTTCAAACGTGCACATTGTAAATTGCATGTCGTATATAATCCTAAAGTAAGATGGGTGATTAATCTTATATATCCTTTTAGGAGAATCTTGGAATGTTTGGATGGCATTAAATTGATGCATCAAATAAATGCAGTTATGATAATGGAATCAATTGTTAGGAAGGATGTTAAATAAAATGAGAATTCAAGAGCCTCCTGTCGTCTCCATCATTACCCCAAATCATAATTGTGCCCAATTCATCGGGGAAATGATTTGTTCGGTGCAGGCGCAGACTTGTCAAGATTGGGAGTTGATAATCGTGGATGATTGCTCGACGGATGAGTCTTGCGAAGTGGTAAGGTCGTACATGAAGAGTGACCCCCGCATTCGCCTTTTGCAAAATTCGAGGAATTCGGGAGCTGCAGAATCTCGTAATTTGGCATTGCGTGAGGCAAGAGGATGCTGGATTGCCTTCCTCGATTCTGATGATCTATGGCATCCTGAAAAATTGGAAAAACAGTTGCGTTTTATGAAAGAGGGTGGTTTCGCATTTTCATATACCCAATATGAGGAAATTTCCGAGTCGGGAGAGTCAACGGGTATTATTGTCTCTGGCCCTTGTCACATAACTAAGTGGGGTATGCTAGGGTTTTGTTGGTTGGGCTGTCTTACGGTTATGTATGACAAGAAGAAGTTGGGGGGGCTCCAGATCGCGGATATCAAGAAGAATAATGATTATGCCATGTGGCTCAATCTTTCTCGTAAGGCTGATTGCTATCTTTTACCCGAGGTGTTGGCTAAATATCGCCGGGGCAGGTCTGGCAGCATTAGTTCCCATAGTAAGATTACGATGACCATTTGGCATTACAAGATGTGGCGTAAGGCGGAGGGCAAATCGCCTTTTATGGCATTCCTTCATACGTTGCTCAACCTTGCGTGTGGGGTTTTGAAAAAAAATTATTATGTTAAGCGTTGATAGGGCACGGCTGCGGGGCAGCTATGTTTCTTTGACAAATCAGATTATATTCTATTTGAGATTCCTTGGGTGATGGATAGGACAATTTTGGAGGGATTGATTCTACCTGGCAGATTTTGCGATAAAGTTTGCCGATTTTTAAGCTATATTTCCATAGATTTTATATATTTTTGTAATTCGGAAATATAGTCACTTTCATGTTTTAAGTGAAGGGATGATTATAATCCTGATGATTTCCACATTTTGTTCTGTTGGTCCGATTGTGACTAACAAGGGCGAAGCCGTGAGAAGAGTGAAGAAATCCCCCAGTCTGGACCTGACTAATTACATTGGGGTTTAAAAATCGAAGTTCTTCTAGATCATAGATAGGGCTTGCCTGACTTCCTTTTAACCATTTGATTATAATAGTGAATGCTCCTTTGGGGGGATAAAGGGTGAATTGGGTTTTGTCTTTTTATTCACTTCTCTTGTGAGTCCCAGACTATCTTGAAATAGAGATGGAAAAAGTAAATCGACGGTATCCAGTAGGCATACAGACCTTCTCCGAAATTGTACGAGGAGGGTATGTGTATGTGGACAAGACGGATCTAGTCTGGAAGATGGCTCATTTTGCCAAGTATATCTTCTTGAGCCGGCCCCGTCGTTTTGGCAAGTCCCTCCTTACCTCCACCTTGGAATCCTATTTCCGAGGAGAGCGCGAGTTGTTCGAGGGAATGAAGATCATGTCGCTGGAGAAAGAGTGGGAGTCTTACCCGGTTCTCCGTTTCGATTTGAGTGGAACGAAACATTTGTCTCCCTCTCAGGTAGTAATGGAATTGGAGCGTATCATGGCTCCCATGGAGGTTTTATATGGTTCCAATCCGAAGGAGACTACCCCAGGAATGCGTTTGGCTGGACTCATCCAACGTGCTTATGAACAGACAGGGCATCAGGTAGTTGTCATCATAGATGAGTATGATGCGCCGTTGTTGGATCTTCTCCATGAAGACACCACCTTGCCGGAGATGCGTAAAGTGATGCAGGAGTTCTATCAGCGGTTGAAGATGTGTGATTCCTTCCTCAAGTTCTGCTTCATCACGGGCATCACGAAGTTCTCCCAGCTGAGCATCTTCTCCACGATCAACAATCTGACGAACATTACGATGTTGCCCCAGTTTTCGGCCATCTGTGGTATCACGGAGGGGGAGTTGGAGACAGTCTTGCACGAGGATGTGGAATCGTTGGCCGA
>JAGCWQ010000067.1 GCA_017961765.1 Paludibacteraceae bacterium
GAAACTCAACGTCTGCGTCATCGGCGCATCGTCCATTCCCATCCATTGAAATTTACCCGTCAACATGAGGTGGGAGCAACGCTCAGCACCTGCCACGGCCGGATTGACCAGATAATAATTGAAGTGGTACTGGTCATAAACAATCTCATCTTGTGCCTTAGCCTTCGTAGCGATTAGTACCAGAGTAAATAAAGCAATAATATATTTTATCTTCATCACACTAATGTTTTTCATCATATTAGTAATCCATAATGCAACCACACGAAAGGGGAGCCACCTCATGGCACTACCCTTTTCGCTGACAAATATATGTATATATTATTAAAAAAACAAAAAAGGAAGTAGAGTTATTATCATATTCAAAGCAAGATTTTCTTCAACGAAAAGAGTGTTTTCCTCTGTTTTCATAGTGCATCTACCTAAATTACAAGAAGAAAGGGCGTTTTTCATCAACGAACAGAAGAAAAATGGGAAATGTTAAAATCAATTAGGATTTTATAGGTTTATCACCACAAGTTCATAATGTGCCACATAGAAGCAGGCGCAACATATCAGAAGCAATAATTCTCTGCATAACAATACCCGTTCCACCCTGAAACGTAGGGCATAGATATTAGCATTTTCAAGACTGATCATTTCTCCTAACGTTTTCAATTTGGTCACCACTTCTATCGGCATCAAAAGGAAGATCCTAAAACAAAAAAGGTTCCTGAGACCTCTAAATCCCAGGAACCCACAAATATCAAATAATGTGATTATTTCTTGTTCAAGAACAAGTCAACCTCAACAGCACATGCTACAGTACAACCAACCATAGGGTTGTTACCGATTCCGAGGAATCCCATCATCTCAACGTGAGCAGGAACTGAAGAAGAACCAGCGAATTGAGCGTCAGAGTGCATACGACCCAAAGTATCTGTCATACCATAAGAAGCAGGACCTGCTGCCATGTTATCTGGGTGCAAAGTACGACCTGTACCACCACCAGAAGCAACTGAGAAGTATGGCTTGCCAGCCAAAACACGCTCCTTCTTATAAGTACCAGCAACTGGGTGTTGGAAACGAGTTGGGTTTGTAGAGTTACCTGTGATAGATACGTCCACATCCTCTTTCCACATGATAGCCACACCCTCGCGAACATCGTCAGCACCGTAGCAGTTAACTGCTGCACGCTCACCGTTAGAGTAAGCGATCTTGTTAACGACCTTCAACTCACCTGTATAGTAGTCGAACTTAGTTTGTACGTAAGTGAAACCATTGATACGAGAGATGATTTGAGCAGCGTCCTTACCCAAACCATTCAAGATACAACGCAAAGGCTTGTCAGCTGGTCTTGACTTGTTAGCCATCTTTGCAATCTTGATAGCACCCTCAGCAGCAGCGAAAGACTCGTGACCTGCCAAGAAAGCGAAACACTTTGACTCAGGAGAGAGCAAACGTGCAGCCAAGTTACCATGACCGATACCTACCTTACGATCGTCAGCCACAGAACCAGGGATACAGAAAGATTGAAGACCCTCGCCGATAAACTTAGCAGCCTCGACAGCGTCCTTTGCCTTTTCCTTCACCGCGATAGCAGTACCTACTACGTAAGCCCACTTTGCATTTTCGAAACAGATCATTTGAGTCTCCTCACAAGTCTTGTAAGGATCCAACCCAGCAGCGTCGCAAATTTGGTTAGCCTCTTCGATTGATTTAATACCATGAGCGTTCAATGCCGCATTGATTTGGGCTATACGACGATCTTGTGATTCAAATTTAACTTCTCTAATCATAATCTTATTTACTATTTTCTATTTACAATTTATTCCTTTACTATATAGACTTTACGTTTTACGATTTATCCTTCCACCAATCAAGCCCTTCGTCTCCGACAAATCGCAATAATAAATTTCCAATAGTAAATAATATTACTCTTTACGTGGGTCAATAGATTTAACTGCACCGTCCTCGGCCTTTGTACGACCGTAAGTACCAGTAACACTCTTCAATGCCTCGTCAGCTGGAACACCCTTCTTAACAGCATCCATGAATTTGCCCATATGGACGAACTCATATCCACAAACTTGGTTGTCCTTGTCCAAGAACATCTTAGTGATGTAACCCTCTGTCAACTGCAAGTAACGAGTACCCTTAGCCTTTGTACCATACAAAGTACCCATTTGACCGATCAAGCCCTTACCGAGGTCTTCCAAACCAGCACCTACTGCCAAACCGCCTTCAGAGAAAGCAGATTGCGTACGACCGTAAACGATTTGAAGGAACAACTCGCGCATAGCCGTGTTGATAGCGTCACAAACCAAGTCCGTGTTGAGAGCTTCCAACAAAGTCTTTCCTGGAAGGATCTCAGAAGCCATAGCAGCTGAGTGAGTCATACCAGAGCAACCAATAGTCTCAACCAAGCACTCTTCGATAACACCGTCCTTAACATTCAACGTCAACTTACATGCACCTTGTTGAGGAGCACACCAACCAATACCGTGAGTCAAACCAGAAATATCCTTAATCTCCTTTGCTTGAATCCACTTTCCTTCCTCAGGAATTGGAGCTGGTCCGTGATTTGGACCCTTTGCAACAGAACACATCTGTTGCACTTCGTGAGTGTAAACCATAATTAATTACTTATTTGATATATAAAAATATAAGTCTTTTTTAACGTAAGCCCAAAATATCCTTTCACACATTGAGGTTACAAAAAAAACGAAAATTTGGCACATTTCATAAGGGACAGCTTAAAATTTATCAACAAACTAAGGTCTTTTTTTATAAAAACCTTCTATCAGGGCCATCGACCGCCTATAGGTCAATGTATCGAATTGTGAATTGTCCCGTACGTTCAAATTTTCATCCTGCAACTCAGTTGTATGGTCGTAATAAAGATTGGTGATGTCGCCCGATTTATCCACAAAACCGAATCCGATATAGCTATCCACCAGCAAGAAATCACGAGGCATTGTGTCTCGCAAAGATTTTCCGATGGAATAGTCGGAAGCAGGGTTCTCAACGAAGAAAAGATCCTCCATCAAAGTCGGAACCACATCATAATGAGCCGTCCAATGGTCATAACTACGGGACGACGTGTTGTCAAAATAGATCAAAGGGACGCAAAGCTGCGATTGGGAGTAATTGCCGTTATGTCCCCAAAAACCTTTTCCGTTATCGTTGAACTCCTGTGAATGATCGCCCGTCACAATAACCAGCGTACTATCCAAAAGTCCTTTCTCCTCCAGACGAGACAAGACATTGCCAATCAGTCCGTCCACATAGTTCGCCATATTCTTATAAAGATTAAGGAACTCGACTGGATCCGTATTTTTGTCCAACAACTCATACTTTGGATAGGACCAAGCTGGCGAATACTTCGGCTTATAGCCGTTGCCCTGGGGTTCTATCTTACTATGCAACGAGTCGAAAAAGAGCAACGAGAAGAAAGGATGTGAATCCGACGTACGAGACTCGATGAAATCCAAGAATTTTTTCGACAAGTTATAATCCCGTTGCCAAGCTTTCTCTCCTTCTGTTGCCAGACATTGGTCGGCATAACGGAAAAAGACGTTTTGATCCAAAGGAGGATTGCGCATCGAAGCACTTGGATAGAGTTTCACCTCATAATTCTGCCTTCCCAACTCGTCCATCAAGACCGGGGTCACATGTTGCGATTCGAAATCGGGCCAATAGACACCCGGCAAGCCGAAAAAGAGCGTAAACATACCCGTTCTCGTTCCGTTACTACCACTATAATGATGAGTATAAAGGGAGGAACGCTTGGAAAACTCATAGACGCGAGGCATCGTAATACTGTCGAATGCCAAAGGGTTCCACGAATCCAAGACAAGCATCAAGACATTACGAGTGCCCTGTTTTGTTTTCAATGCATGCTTCGGATATTGATACGTTTTTCCTTCCAGCTTGAACCGAATAGGATGCTTCGACTCCCCCCATCCAATAGTAGCCAAGAGTCGATTCGCATTCAACGGAGAGCAAAAGGGGAAACAACGAACCATCCCCACCATATAACGATTATTGTGAGCCACCGCATAGGCATGCGACAACTGTGCAAAAAAGAAAACCACAAAGAAGACGCTGCTAATCAGACACAACGGCTTCAAATCCAACTTTTCCGCCCACCGATAGGACCACTTGAATGCCCAATACTCCACAGTCAAAAGCAAGGCCAGCAAGAGCACAGCCAAGAGGTATAGAACCCACGAGAGTTCGAACACCTGCCCCGCGTCCGGTCCCAACAATTGGTCCATCACCGACTTATTGATATGGAAGCGATATAAAGAGAATATATAAGAATCAATCAGAAAGATGATCAAGGAGAGTGAAGAAGTGACCATGGCGACGATCTGGCTCGTCCGTTTGTTCTTGGTAAGAATGGTCAACGGCAAGTAGGCAAAGATATAGGGAAGGAATGCAAGAAAAATGAAATGAGAGAGTTGCAGAGAATAGAGGAAAAGAGGCGAATCCGCCCGAGCTTCGTCCGAGACAAAAGAGAGGTATCGGAACGACAAAAGTAAGAAAAGTGCGGAATTCAGCAAGAAGAAGTAGAAGCCCGCCTTCAACAGCGTCCGCCTACTCACGACATTATCATTTGACTGCATAAAAATCTATCTTTAAAGGGAATTCGTCCAAAACGATTCCTAATCCATTCCATTGTGCAAAGTTAGGCAAAAAAATCCACGTTTTCACAAGATGAAACGACCGTAATGGCAAGAGAGAAGATTTTATTGACTAGTTTTCATCTCTTCGTCAGAGCAGAGGCATGCCTATTGAAGAGAAAGTGAGCATTTCAGTCAAAAAAAATGAGACGCACCATAACCGATGCGCCCCCTTTAAAAGCTATACGTATAGAAAAGTCCCAATTGGCAACTTCTCTCTGGTTTCTTCACATAAATATCTTGGTTATACCTGACCGAGAAATCAATCGAATGCTGTTTAGTGAAATCGTAGCTTACACCCGCCTGCCCTCGAAGTCGATCCATCACATTCCCCTTGTAGTTGTTGAGTTGATAGAAACATTCGAAAGAGAGGTAGGGCTCAAAATGTGAATACCGGATGTTATACGAGACATTCAACTTGTTGCGCCAGTAACTCTTCGGATTCCACTTCACCCTTCCATAGGATTCGTCCTTGTAAGTCAACTGATAACGGCTCTTCCAAGCGATATTGAAACGGGAGACATCTTGTTTGAAAACGAAATAGCCATTGAAGCGATGCTTAAAGTCGAAAGCCTCCGCATATTCGTCCCAATCACCGATAAAGTCATACCCTACTCCCATCTTAAACATACGTTTCACGATGGTATAAGAGACATCCGTTTCCGTCACCCATTTGTCAATGTCGCAGCAATTGTTCTTCAAACGGAACTCCTCGCCCAGTCCGACAGACAGCTTCTTCCAGAGACGCTTTTCCGCAGAGACTCCCATGCGGGCACCGAAATCCTCCTGCTCTTGAGCAAAGACACATGGAGCGACCAGCAACAAAGCCAAGAAGAGAGGCCAAACCCTATGTCGGGAATATTTAACCATTAAACTGACTGATTTTCGTGATTTGGTCAACCGTATTAATCTCTTTCGTTGGGTTCTTATAATAAACCTTCAAGTATGCGATGTCCTTCAAGAAATTGATATGGCCAACATCCACCCTTGTGATTTCCAAACCTGTACGCAATTTCAAGTCGGCGAACAACTCAGCACGCTTCTCTGGAGTAATCAACGCGATCTTCTCGTAGATAATTAACTTGCAACCTTCGGTCGAGATGAAAGAAGATCCCTCCATAACCCAAGCCATAAAGACAAAGAGTATGTTCGTGAACAAGACTTCCACGATGCTGACGCTCTCTGCCAATCCGTTGATTACTGATACGCCAATCACCAAGAAGAGGTAAGTCATCTCACGGATAGGAATTGTCTCCGTTCTATACCTTACGATACCGAAGATGGCGAACAAACCGAGAGCCATTCCGACCTGAAGTTTCTCATTACCCAAAAGGAAGATAAGCAAGAAAATCGTCGTGCTGATCAACGTGAAGGTGAAGACGTAGTCACGTCTTTTGGATTTGCTATAATACAACCAACCGATGATGCAAGCCGTAACTGCAAGATTGACTGAGAACCTCAAAATGAGTTCGACCATCCCAGCCACGTTAATGAGCTGAATGCCCATCAAATCGATTTCACTCAAACTGTCTAAAAGTGCCATGTCATTTATTTTATTAATGTTTATAATCTATTTATGTAAAATACTTTTTCCCTAAAGCGGTTGTTCTTCAGAGATTGGTCGGTGAGGACCATTCCCAAGCAATACTTACTGATTCTCTTCTGCTTGATTCTCAACTGCATGAAGTAATCACGGAAAGGGGAATATTGATTTCCGTCCTGTTTCAACTCGATGATGCACAACTTGGAGATGCCCCCATCCTCGTCCGTCTTGAAATTGTGGAAACGGACATCCATATCGATAGTCAGACGCTCCGTTTTCGCCTTGTTAACCAGCGTGATACGGCTAAACCGATTCTGCAAGCGGGGACTCAACTGGTCCATCGTATAGAACGACTTCTCCGCAATGAACTCGACCGCCTCCGGATGGGACTCCACTGCATCGTCCGTCATCTTGATGCGGACCTTCTTAGTTCTTCCCTTGTTGTTCTTATTCTTGATTTCGAGAAAGAACTGACCAGAACCGACATACTCACGCATACGGATCTTTTGCCTGTTCAACTTCCTATTATGGTGAACGACATACATTTCCGCATCCTGCGTGTCATAATAGACCGTACGGTAGGAAGCTACACGCGAACCATCAATCTCCTGTGCGTAATAGTCATTCTGGGCCATCCGCAACAAGACGGGCAACTGGTTCACGTTGATAAGATATTTCGTATCAATCCTGTTCATCAACTTGATACCACTCATCTGTTCCAACGAAATGGGATCAAACTGTCCGAGGATTGAGGAAACTTCGTTAAATATGCCTTCCATACAATGAACTTATTTCAAGATATACTCATACTCCTTTTGGCTCTTTAACTTTCCGTTGGGCAAAAAGGTGCTTTGCGACTTTTTCTTACCATTTTCATGGTATTCAAAAGTAACCGTCTTCTTTAATTTATTATACTCATCGTAGTGTGTTTCCTTTATACATTTTCCCTTGGCGTTATACTCATAAACGACACGTTCGCGCATATCGCCAGTGGCGGTATATTCCGTTTCCTCCGTCTTGTTTCCTTTGTCATCGTATTTCGTCAGATGATCCAATGATTTTTTCTTGCCTTCTATTTTCCACTCCTTGACTTCCGAGATAGCTTTCCCGTCAAAAGTCTTTTGGGCGAAAAGAGCCGTCGAGAAAAGGAATGACAATGTCATCAACCCTAAAAACTTCATCTTCATAACTCAACAATTTTACTTAAACATCAATAAATTCCTACCGTAAGATCTTTTGCTTTCACGATAGTGGAAGGAGCCTCGACATAGACCGTGTCGGACACTGCCGTAGAGACTCCGTTTTTCTTCGTAAGGGACTCAGACCAAATCCTATATGATTTGCCAGGAGTCAACCTTGTGAAAAGATAATGGCCTTCCCCATCCGTGCGGACATCTTCCGTAGGACCCAACACTCCGAGTTCACACAAATAGACCCTTGCGTCAACAGCCGGACCTGAATAATTACCCGTAGCATTGATTGTTCCATATATAGCCGACTGGCCTACATTCTTGCCCGACAGGATATAAATATCTTGAACGTGGGTAGTACCCGAATGTCCAAGGAACTCCTCCCTGAACTCAGCCTTCTTCTCTCCGCTTGCATAAGAGCTGTAAGCATAGACTATATAGATACCGGATGTCAAATAATCGAATCGGAAACGTCCCTTGTAATCCGTCTTGACTTTATCGCCATAGAAATCGGTTATGTCAGATCCGTAGATGATATAGACATCTTCGTCGACAGCAGGAAACGTATCCCTCACGAAATAATAATCGCCATTGGCATCTTGAGCAACGCGTCCCGCATCGTTCACCAAATAAACCTGACCCTCAATGGCTGACTTTCCGCCTTCTCCTTCTGGACGTTCGCAAGAAGAGGAGAGCAATGCCAACGACGACAAAAGCAAGGCTGACACCTTTGTGTTTTTCATACTATACTGAATTATATTAAAATCATCTTTTCGTGCCCAACCCGACCTCATTTAGCCGTCCTGCACGAAAGCCAAAACTATAACTACAAATATACACTTATTCCGCAAAAAAGAAACATTTTTTCGTTTCTCTCTCCTAAATAATTCAACCAACACCACCTAAGATTAAACTTCCCTAAGAAAAGAAGGGATAAACGAGAATAAAATGCAATGGTTCATGGTATAAAAACGAGGGAAGCCAAGAAAAAAACTCACCCTAAATAGGGGCTCTTTTGCCGAGCCCGAAATGGGTTTAGATGGATTTCAGACCGACTGACTCCAACCGTTGCACAAGCATATGCGGGAAAGCAAGTCTCGACGACGGACTAAAATCCATCCAAACTTATTAGAAATTCTGATCTGAGAAATAGTCGTCGCTGATATTCAAATCATCCAACTCCTCCTCATCGAAATTATCATCGTTGAAGTCCTCCTCAAATCCGAAAGAGGCATCGCCACCTTTTGCGGAAGCTGCCGCCAAATCAGCGAACAAGTCATCCAAAATCTGCTTCGGTGCCGTTCCCTTGGAAGCCGTGCACTTAGCCATCGGCAAATCCATTCCTGGGATTGTCTCCCTCAGTTCAATAAAGAACGAACGCTCGTTCATCATGTCGAAGACGAAGAGCAACTTCTGACCCTCGTCCGACAGCAGTTCCTCCAACTTGGTCTCATCCATCACGTAATTGTCATACTCGGAAGAGGTATCCATCTCAATCTGCGTGATTTCCTGTTCCTTTTCCCAATCCTCGTTGCAGACGAAAAATGATGTGATTTGATCCTTTCCGTACTTGACAGAGTCAAGGATCGCATCATGGAGCTCCATGAATGTCGCCTCCGAATCTATTTGGATTTCCCTCATGAAGTTATCCACTTCATCAGACAAAAGAATGAATTTGTATATCATAACTTCTCTATTTTGATATTGCGAAAATAATACAACGAAAAGACGTAGGCAAATAAACGCGAGAGAAAAAACGAACAAAAAAGGGTGGAAATCCGAAGATAACCACCACTTCCTAATCTATTTCAAAAAACGGAATCCGGCCTCTCTAGCAATTACCGCAAGGAACTCTCTATGGCATCCAAGCTGGAGCGCATATCCTTGTCGATACCCATCAAATCGGTGACCGTCTTGCAGGCATGCAACACCGTCGCATGGTCACGGTTTCCAATCTGTTCACCGATAGAAGAAAGGGAATTCTTCGTATATTTACGAGCTAAATACATAGCGATCTGACGAGCTTGAACCACCTCACGTTTCCTTGACTTGGTTTGAATATCGTTCACATTCAGATGGTAGTGAGCACAGACAGCCTCTTGGATAGAAGATACCGTTATGTTTTTCTCCTCAACATTCACCGTAGAGCCAACCACCCTACGAGCTAAATCAAGATTAATCTCTGCATTGGTCAACGTAGATTGAGCCAACAATGAGATGACCACGCCCTCTATGGCACGGACAGACTCCGTAACTGACTTGGCGATATAATCGATAACATCTTCCGGAATTACCAATCCATCTTCAGCCACCTTCCTTCGAAGAATAGCCTTTCTCGTCTCCTCGTCAGGCTTTTCCAACTCGGCGTGCAAGCCCCACTTGAAACGGCTCAACATACGCTCCTCGAAACCAGCAAGCAACTTAGGCGACCTATCGGAAGTCAACACCAACTGCTTTCCTGACTGATGAAGATAATTGAAGATTTGGAAAAATGTATTCTGGGTACCCGTCTTAGCTGTCAAGTCCTGAATGTCATCAACGATCAAGACATCAATCATCTTATAAAAGTTGATGAAATCTGGAATCTTGTTGGCTATGTAAGCCTCTTGATACTGCGTCTGGAATTTGCTGGCAGGCACGTACAACACATTCTTCTCCGGATGAATCTCCTCCGTCATAGAACCAATTGCTTGCACCAAGTGGGTTTTTCCCATACCAGGACCACCAAAGACAAACATCGGATTGAAAGTTTTCCCTGGATCCTTGGCAATTGCCATACCTGCCGAGCGTGCCAACTTGTTGCACTTTCCCTCGACAAAAGAATCCATCGTATAAGCAGGGTTAAGTTGGGAATCAATTTTATGATGCGATTGCTCCGAAAAAGGATCAAACCTTTGCGTCGATTGTGAAGTTTGAGGAGTACGACCACCCTCGTAGCTAACCGTCGTATTAGCCACGTTCTCCACCAAAACCGAATACTGCAATTTGAATCCCTTGCCCAGCACCTTTGTCAAGACAGCTTTCAATATGTCATAATAATGTTCCTCGATATATTCAAAGAAGAACTGACTCGGAACTCTTATCAAAAGCGTCCGGTTCTCGTACTTTAATGGTACGATAAGGCTAAACCAAGTGGAGAATGCCGCTTCAGGAACAAGATCCTTGATTATCAACAAACACTTATCCCATATCTCTTTCGAGTTATTGGTGACAAGTTCGCAATCATGATTCATAATCAATCTTTTTTTACATTTTTCCGATTAGCAAAATTTGTGTTTTTTTTCATAAAAAAAAAGAGTCCAAAGATTTGCTTAATCAGAAAAAAGATTACGATTTAAATATCAATAACTTAATACATCAAACTCACTATCAACAACTTACAAATCAATAATTTTATAAACACACTGATAAATAAGCATTTATAAAAACAAGACTAAGCCGTCCAATTTCATTCCGTTTTTTGCCCAATCCCTTTTATTTAAAGAGGTTCGGAGCAGGTGGTTATACAAAATCGAAAAACTTAATTATTTAGAATGATTCCAAATAACAAGAGATGAGCACAAAGAAAACAACACACCTCGGAATCATTTCCAAAAGAGCCATGGACCAATAAAGATCCACGAGCGGACAGCTCAAAGTTTACACTCTGAATTCAGGGACTAATACAATAGTGTTCTCGACACGTCTCCCCTTCTATCTTGTTAATCATGGCGCCTCCTCCGGCCTGCAGCACATAGACAAGGTTGTTCATTCTTTTCTGAACGACTTCACCGCATGACCATGGAAGCAAATGGATTTGCCGTATTGACTAATGCAAATTTCCTACCAAAAATTTTCGGAAAACAGTTATTCCTTATCTTTTTCCTTATCTTTTTCTTTTTTATCCGACTTTCCGAACATAGAGAAATGGACATACCTGCGAGGGTTTGCATTCAAATCGACCAAAAGGTTGTTGGCACTGCCCGCCGTACTATTCAAGTTGTCATATAAAGATCTATCGTTCAACAACAAGCCCACCGTTCCATCACCAGAATTCACCTTATCGGTAATCGTCTTCAAATTAGCCAACGTAGCATCTACCTTGTTCATGGTAGCGACAAAGTCTATCCGGCTCAAGTTGGAGCTCACTTTAGAGAAGTCTGACGTAATTGTATTCACGTTGCCCAAGATAACAGGCACATCCTTGCTCATCATGTTATTAAGAGAAACAGAGGTCCGCTCCAAATTGGCAGTCATACGATTGATGTTGCCCAACGTCTTTTGGATGGAATTATCCTCCGTAATCATACGCAAAGAGTAGATCAAAGAGTCCAACTGCGGGATAATCGCCTGAATGCGTGGCATGACCTGCTCCGTGACTGCGGTCATAGGCCCCTCGTCCAAAATAGCGGGGATGGTGTCGCCCGGCTTATAAAACTGGCCTGGATAAGTCTGCTTCAAAGACAAAGAGACATCCGCACCGCCAAGCAAGCCGCAAGTAAGCACAGCCATAGAACCAACTGGCACCCTCAACTCATCATCCACCGACAATTCGACAATCACTCCGTCCGTGACATCATCAAAGTTATAGTTGATGGACTTAACAACACCCAACTTTACGCCCTGCACCGTCACCGAACTGGATTCCAACAATCCATTCACTCTTTCAAACTTTGCATAATAGTAGTTGGTTGGATTAAATACATTCACACCCTTCAAATAATTCACTCCAAAAAAGAGGATGGCAACCGTCGCCACCACTAATGCACCAATCTGGAACTCCTTAGAAATCTTTATCATTTTGTTTTAATTTATACTATTTTACGTTCCGGCCTCACTTCAGAAAACGGGAAGCTTCGCTCGGAGGCAATTTCTTATTTCCTTTCATCACAACTACAAAGGCATCCTTGAATTCGACACGGACCTTCTTTTGCAACTCCACCGCAGCCGAAAAAGTCGAAGCCTTTCCATACATATATTTGTACACATTGTTTTCCAAATATTCATACGCCGGCACACAAGATTTAAACTCCCGCGCATTCGAGCCCAACTTCGTCTTCGAGCTACAGAACTGCACTCTATAGCAAATCGTATCCTGCTTTTCCGGCACGACCGGCTTCTCCTCTTGTGTCTTTTCAACTTTCTTGGCAGGCTGAGCCACCGCCGTATCCTTCTTCAGAGAATCCGCCTTCACTTCATTTGCGGGCTGAGGATGAACTTCTGGTTTCTCCACCTCCAAATCCAAAGGATCTGCCTGAGCTGTTTTGCTGTCGCAATTATTCCTATAATCCACCACAGCTTGATAAATTGCCTTCGCCAAGGCTTTCCTGGACGAATCCTTCTTCAGATACTTTTCCTCCTTCGGATTGGTAAGATAACCCAACTCCACCAAGATGCTCGGCATATTGGTCTGACGCAACACGAGGAAGCCCGCCTGCTTCACGCTCCGATCGGTCCGGTTACAGTTCGAGACGATCTTCTTCTGCACCCGCTGAGCCAAATCGATACTCTGCGTCAAGAAGGAAGACTGCATCATGTCAAACATGATATAGGACTCTGTCTTATTAGGGTCGAAGCCTCCATAACGGACTTTATAGTTCTCCTCGTAGAGGATGGAGGCATTCTCACGCATGGCAGTTGCCATATTCTCCTTGGAAGAGCTACCTACCACGAAAGTCTCTGCCCCATAAGCCGACTTGTTCGGAGATGCGTTGGCATGGATGGAGATGAAAAGGTCTGCCTTCTCCTTGTTGGCCTTTTGCGCACGCTCATCCAAAGGGATAAAGACATCCGTCTTCCTAGTAAAGACAACCTTGAAGCCCGGTTCGGCATAGAGCAACCTGCCCAATTCCAAAGCCACGGAGAGATTGACATCCTTCTCCTTTAACTTTAAAACGGAACCGATGGCACCTGGATCCTTTCCTCCGTGCCCCGCATCAATGACAACCGTGATACGCTTCTTGGCCGATGTGTTTCCCGCATAGGCACAAAAAGAGGATAGCAGAAAAAACAAAATCGCCAATGGCAAGAAGAAACTCTTCATCTGTTCAACACTTAATAAACCAAACATCACGCCTGCCACAGCCCATTTGAGTGGTTACGCTCACCGAGCCACGGCAACAGCGATTGCAAAAATACAAAAAAATCAGAGCAGATAAACACCTCTTGTTGTAAAAAAAACGGAACGCACAAAAATTAATGACGAACCATTATTTTAAGTTCATCCAATTTTCTTACTTTTGCATAATAAATGACGCAAGATCTTGATAATGTTTAATTCGTTTACAAACAATAAAATATACAAAATACTGATTTCATCGGCGTTTTTACTCCTATCCTTCTCAGGATGGGCAGAAACACCGAACAAGGAGGAGACTAACACCTCATCGGAAAGTTCAGCTGCCAGGGTTGACTCAAGCAAGACGCAAGTGACGGTTGACTCCATTCAGACGAAAAAGAAAAAAGGAGAGTCGCTCACGGCTGAAGTTGCCTACTCCGCCAACGACTCCATTGTTTTCTTTGCAGACGGAATTGCCTACCTCTACGGAACAGCCAACGTGAAGTACGAAAAGATGGAATTGACTTCCAACTCCATCCGTATCAATATGGATAGCAGCACGGTACAAGCCCGTTGCGGCGTCGATTCGACAGGAGAGGCCATTGAATTGCCGAACTTCAAAGAGGGATCAGAATCCTACGAATCGAAATCCATCGACTATAACTTCAAGACCAAGAAGGGTCTCATCTATGGCGTAGTGACCCAACAAGGCGACGGCTACATTACCAGCGAGAAAGCCAAGAAGATGGACGACAATACCATCCTTATGGTGGACGGAAAATACACCACCTGCTACAACCACGAACCCCCCAACTTCTTCATCGACTTGACAAAGGCGAAAGTTAAGCCGAAAGAGTTTGTGGTGGCAGGTCCTGCCTACCTCGTCATTGCCGACGTGCCTCTTCCTTTGGCCATTCCATTCGGCTACTTCCCCTTCTCGGAGAAATACTCTTCTGGTCTTTTGATGCCTAGCTACGGAGAGGAATCAACACGTGGATTCTATCTGAAAGACGGAGGTTACTACTTCGCCCTAAGCGACTACTACGACCTTGCCCTCCGTGGCGAAGTCTATACCAAAGGTTCTTGGGGTATCAACGCCACAACCCGATACAAGAAAAGATACAAATACAACGGAAACTTCTATGCAAGTTACCAATATACCGAATTGGGAGAGAAAACGCTGATGGACTACTCCGAAAGCAAGGACCTTAAAATCACTTGGACGCACACTCAAGACCCCAAGGCCAACCCTTTCAGCAAGTTCTCGGCTTCCGTCAACTACTCCTCCGTGGAATACAACAAAAATGATTTGGATGCCTACTATAAACCGAGCGTATTCGGAGAGAACAACAAGTCATCCAGTATCAACTACAGCTACAATTTCCCAGAGACTCCGTTCTCCATCAACGCCAACATGACGGTCAACCAAAGGCAGAGCGACTCCACGCTCTCCCTCACCCTCCCTACCCTCTACTTCAACATGGCGAGAATCTATCCGCTTAAGCAGAAGGAACGCGTGGGCAAAGAGAAATGGTACGAGAAGACCTATTTCGGCTACAACATCAACTTCACCAACAGCATCACGACGAAGCAAGATCAACTCTTCGAGTCTTCTTTGGTCGAAGATTGGAACAACGGCGTTAAGCACCAGATGAGTTTTGGTTCCTCTTATACCCTATTCAAATATTTTGTCTTGGCTCCAAGTATCAACTATACGGAGAAATGGTATTTCAAAAAGAAATTCCAGAGATGGGACGAGGACAACTCGCGCGTGGAAGACAGCATTGTCAGCAACTTCTACCGTTTGAACAACATCAACACGAGCTTAGACCTCAGCACGCAGTTATACGGTTTCTATAAACCAATTCCGTTCTTGTTCGGAGACAAAATCAACATGATCAGGCACGTGCTCCAACCAACGGTGGGTGTCTCTTGGAGTCCTTACTGCGACCGCTTCTATCCTTCATTCGGAAGAACCGGCTGGGAATACTTCAACTACTACGACAGAAGAGTGCCTAACTCCGACGAGACCAACCGAATCAAATACGGATACTTCGACGGCACTCCGTTTGGCGGCGCAAGCACGTCTCGTGTAGGAGCTTTGAACTTCAGTTTAAGCAACAACGTCGAGATGAAGGTGGCTTCTCAAAAGGACACAACAGGATTCCGAAAGATTTCCCTCATCGACAACTTAAGTTTAAGCACAAGCTACAACATGTTGGCCGACTCGCTCAACTGGTCTGACATATCCGCCGTGCTCCGTCTGAAATTCACGCAAGACTTCGGGTTGACCATCAACGCCAACTTCACGCCTTACGTCTATGCGCTCAATGCCTACGGTGCGCCAGTTCAAATCAACACCACCGAATGGGAACGGAACGGACGATTGGCCAGACTGACCAACGCTAGGACCTCCCTCGGCTATACCATTGACAACGACACCTTCAAGAAGAAGGACGAAGACAAGAAGAAGAAAAAGAGCGAAGATAACGACGACGAGGAGGCTGACGAGGTGGAATTCAAGAAAAGCAAGAACCAGGAAGATGGCGAGTACGACAGCCAAGGTTACCTCAAGTTCTCCCTGCCATGGAGTTTCAGCTTTGACTACTCCATCAGCTACATGGATGACAAATTCGACTATGAGCGTTTGGAATATGAGAAGAAAATCTCACAATCGCTTAATTTCAACGGTAGCATCCGATTTGCGAAGAACTGGAGTTTCTCCTTCAGTTCCGGTTACGACTTCGAGGAAGACGACATCTCCTACACCTCCATCAACATCGGCCGAAACCTGCACTGCTGGTCGGCTTCCCTGCAAATGGTACCATTGGGAAAATACCAATCCTACAACTTCCATATCAACGTCAACTCCTCCTTGCTCCAGGATTTGAAGTATGAGAAGAGAAGCAATCCAAGCGACAATCCAACTTGGTATTAAGAGCGATTGAAAATTGCGAATTAAAAATTATGATTTTTTATATGAGACAGATTATTTCAACAAGCAAAGCTCCGGCAGCAATCGGGCCATACAGCCAAGCCATCCTTTCCAACGGAACACTTTACGCATCCGGACAAATTCCGATCAATCCACAAAGTGGCAATATCGAGGGGACAAACATCGTTGACCAAACCAAACAGGTGATGGAGAACATCGGCAACCTGCTCAAAGAAGCGGGCTTCACCTACGACGACATCGTAAAGACTACGGTTTTCATCAGCGACATGGCTCTCTTCGGTGAATTCAACGAAACCTACAAGGGCTACTTCAACCAGACATTCCCAGCGCGCTCCTGCGTTGCCGTGAAAGGGTTGCCGAAAAATGCCCTATTGGAAATCGAATGCATCGCAAGCAAATAAGGAGACTTCTCCATTAAAAAGTTCGGTAGTTGTGCTCGCCCTCAAGACGACACAACTACCGTTTTCATACCTTAGCAAAGAGAGATAAAACCGCACTTCATCTGCTCTATCTTTCTTTCGATTCTCCTCAGAAAATAATACTCGAACACATTCCTTCACTTTCTTAGCACCACCTTCATTTCGAAAAGAGGGAGTACTTTTCTCGTCTACCCTATGGTTCAAGTGGTTCTTTTCGAAGATTTCAACCATAAAATAGGGCCCGAAAATTTTCCATACAGGAATACGAAAAAAGCGATTACATAAGCCCCTCATTTCTTGTGCAAAAAAAATTTTTTTCGTATTTTTGCGAAAATGCATTGTATAAATGGAACTATAGCGTATGAAGAAAGAAGAGAAAAATATTGATTTCATTTTTGAAACCAGTTGGGAAGTTTGCAACAAAATTGGAGGAATATACACCGTTCTATCTTCGCAAGCGAAAGAAATGAAAAACCTTGCCAAAGAATCAGTGATTTACATCGGTCCTGACTTCGGCGACAACAAGGCTTTCAAAGAAAGTAAAACTCTTCTAAAAGAATGGAAAAAAGAGGCTGGCAAGGAAGGCCTCAACATCAGAATCGGCAAATGGGAAATCCCAGGAAACCCCATCGCTGTCTTGGTGGATCACAAACCATTCTTCCCAATAAAAAACGAATATTTCTATGAAATGTGGCAGAATTTCGGAGTGAACTCCCTCTGCGCATACGGAGACTACGACGAATCAGTCATCTTCGGCTACGCCGCTGCCAAGGTCATAGAGAGTTTTTCCAACTTCCACTCTAAAGAGATGAAGGGGAAAAACGTCATTGCTTCTTACCACGAATGGACGACAGGCTCTGGCTTGCTTTACACCAAAGCCCACAATCCTAACATAAAGACCATCTTCACGACCCACGCCACGACGACAGGCCGTTCCATCTGTTTCAACAACAAGCCATTGTACGACTACTTCGAGAACTACAACGGCGATCAGATGGCCATGGAGTTGAACGTGGAGGCAAAGCACTCCATCGAAAAGGCAGCCGCCCTCAACGCCGACTGCTTCACAACCGTGAGCGACATCACGGCAAGGGAATGCAAGCAGATTTTGGGCAAAGCTCCAGATGTAGTCACACCCAACGGATTCGAATCTGATTTCGTGCCAAAGGGGAAAGAGTACACGCAGCAACGTGACGAGGCAAAAAAATCGCTCAAGAAAGTGGCGGAGGCTCTACTGGGCTACAAGATTTCAAAGAATGCCCTCTTCGTGGCAACAAGCGGACGCTACGAATACAAGAACAAGGGCATAGACGTCTATTTGGACGCTCTGAAGAAGTTGGACGCCAATCCGAAATTCAAAGGCGAAGTGATTGCCTTTGTATTGGTGCCAGCCTATATCGCAGGACCAAGGGAAGACCTCAAAGAGAAGTTGGAGAAAAAGACAAAAGTCGAATTGTCGGAACCCAACCACACGCACATACTCTACAACCACGATTCAGACGACGTCTTGAAATCATTGTGGAGCAGCCAGTTGGACAACAGCAAGGAACGCAAAGTGAAGGTCATCTTCGTGCCTTCCTACCTCTCCGGCAACGACGGAATATTCAACAAAAGCTACTACGACCTGCTCATCGGCTTGGATATGACAGTCTTCGCCTCCTACTACGAACCATGGGGCTACACGCCGCATGAGAGCGCAGCCTTCGGAATTCCATCCATTACCACCGACCTGTCAGGTTTCGGCAAATGGGTGTCAGCTGAACCAGTAGGCATAGAGAATGGTGTTGCCGTCCTTCATCGGACCGACAGCAACTACGACGCACTAGCAGAAGACATAGAAAACAATATTCTATCATTTGCCAATATGAATGACAAAGAGAGATCTGAAGTAATCAAAAAGACATTCGCCATCGCCCAGAAGGGAGAATGGAAAGAGTTCATCCAGTTCAACTTGCAGTCATTCGAGTTTGCATTAGGAAAGAATAAATAAACAACATTCATAAACAACTAAAAATGAAAGTAAAATTCAATCAATCAAACTTTCCTCAGTGGAAGGGAGTTGCAGTCAAAGCAAAAGTTCCTGCCAGGCTGGAGAAACTTTTGTTAATCACCCAAAACATTTGGTGGGTATGGAACGAAGGGACTTCCGAAATATTTAGTGACATCGACGATGATCTTTGGAACGACTGCGGAAAGAACCCCGCAGCATTTTTCGAAAGCATCAGCCTCGAGAAATTGGAAGAGGTAGAGAAGAACGACCAACTCATCAAGAAACTCGACAAGGTTTACGAAAAGTTCTTGAAATACATAGAGACTCCTAAAGATCCTTCCAAGCCATCTGTAGCTTACTTCAGCATGGAGTATGGTTTGACAGACTTGTTGAAGATCTACTCCGGTGGTCTCGGTGTGTTGGCAGGTGACTATTTGAAGGAGGCCAGCGACTGTAACATCAACATGACGGCAGTCGGATTCCTTTACAGACACGGTTACTTCACCCAATCACTCTCTATGGATGGAGAGCAGATCGCTGTCTATGAGCCACAAAACTTCAATTCGCTTCCTATCAGCCAAGTAAAGGACGAGAACGGCAATCCAATCATTTTGGACGTTCCTTTCTATGACAGAAGCATTTACGCTAACATCTGGAAAGTGTCTGTAGGTAGAATCAACCTCTACTTGATGGATACCGACTTGGAGCAAAACAGCGAATACGACCGTTTCATCACCTCTCAGCTTTACGGTGGTGACTGGGAAAACAGATTGAAGCAAGAGTATATGTTGGGTATCGGTGGTATGCTCATGCTCAAGAAGTTGGGCATCAAGCACGACACTTACCACTGCAACGAGGGACACGCTGCCCTTATCAACTTGCAACGTCTTTGCGACTACATCGAGAACGAAGGTCTCTCCTTCAACGAGGCATTCGAGGTAGTTCGTTCCTCTTCCATCTACACCGTACATACTCCGGTTCCTGCAGGACACGATAAGTTCGACGAAGGTCTATTCGGAAAGTATATGTACAAATTCCCTGAGAGATTGGGTATCTCTTGGGACAACTTGATGGATCTCGGTCGTGAGAACCCAGGCAACAAGGGTGAGAAATTCTCCATGAGTGTATTCGCTTGCAACACTTGCCAAGAGGTGAACGGTGTGAGCTGGTTGCACGGAGAAGTTTCTAAGAAGATGTTCGCACCAATCTGGAAAGGCTACTTCCCTAGCGAACTCCACGTCAACTATGTTACCAACGGTGTACACATGCCTACTTGGGCAGACGAGAGATGGAAGAAACTCTACGAGAAGCATTTCGACAAGAACTTCTTGTCAGACCAATCCAACATGGATATCTGGGCTGCCATCCAAAAGGTCAGCGACGAAGAGATTTGGGAAGTTAAGTCTTCTTTGAAGAAGCGTTTGATCGACTTCATCAAGATCAAATACAAAGAGTCTTGGATGAAGAACCAAGGCGATCCGAAGATGGTCATGTCCATCATGGAGAAAATTCGTCCTGACGCTCTCACCATCGGTTTCGGTCGTCGTTTCGCCACTTACAAACGTGCGCACTTGCTATTCACCGACTTGGAGAGATTGGAGAAGATCGTCAACAACGATAAATATCCTGTACAATTCATCTTCACTGGTAAGGCTCACCCTGCCGACGGTGCTGGTAAGGGCTTGATCAAGAGAATCATCGAGATTTCCCGTATGCCTCAATTCCAAGGAAAGATCATCTTCTTGGAGAACTACGACATGGCATTGGCTAAGAAGCTCATCTCCGGTGTGGATATTTGGTTGAACACTCCTACCCGTCCATTGGAGGCATCCGGTACGTCAGGCGAGAAAGCCTTGATGAACGGTGTTGTCAACTTCTCCGTATTGGACGGATGGTGGTTGGAAGGTTACAGAAAGGGCGCAGGCTGGGCATTGACCGAGAAGCGTACTTACGAGTACCAACCACACCAAGACCAATTGGATGCCGCTACCATCTACAGCATCCTCGAAAACGAGATTATTCCAATCTTCTTTGCTACCAACAGCAAAGGCTACTCTCCTGAATGGATTCAAACCATCAAGAACTCCATCGCTCAAATCGCGCCAAACTACACGACTAAGCGTATGCTTGACGACTACACGAGAAAGTTCTATATGCCATTGCGCGACAGATTCCAATTCATCTCTGCCAACAACTACGCAAAGGCTAAGGAGATCGCCGCATGGAAGGATAAGATCGACTGCATCTGGAACAACATCGAGGTTGTTTCTGCTCAAATCTCAGAAAAGGCACAGTTCAATCCTGAGGTGGGCGACAACTACGAGGCAAATGTAGTACTTGACATCAAGGATCCTGGCTGCAAGGATATCGGCGTTGACTTCGTCCTCACTTCTACGGACAAGAACAACCAAGACACTTTGGTAGAAAGCATTGAGATGCAATTGGTTAAGACAGAAGGCAGCAAGTTGTTCTTCAAGCTTGACAATCGTATCACAGTGGCTGGCTCATTCAAGTTCAGCTTCCGTATGTTCCCTAAGAACGCAGACCTTCCATACCGTATGGACTTCTGCTATGTAAGATGGTTCTAATCAAGAGTCCTATCTTTCGATAGTAAATAAACCCAAGAGAGTGCCGATTTCAATTGGCACTCTCTTTTTCATGTTCCTAAAAATGGCAAAAACCGTATTCATCCTATTAGGTCCGACCGGTGTCGGAAAGACAGACTTGAGCATCCAAATCGCACAAGACCTGAAGACAGAGATCGTATCCTGCGATTCCCGCCAGTTCTTCAAAGAGATGCCCATAGGCACAGCCGCCCCCACCCCGGAGCAGTTGTCGAAGGTGAAGCACCACTTCATCGGCCACCTGTCGATATTCGACTACTATAGCTGCGGAAAATTCGAGATGGATGCCTTGGCAAAGTTCGAGGAACTTTTCAAGACTCACGACAACATCCTGATGACGGGAGGCTCCATGCTATACATCGACGCCGTTTGCAATGGCATCGACGACTTGCCCGACGTGGACCAAGAGCTACGGGACTCCCTGAATAATCGGTATGCCCAAGAAGGAATTGAAGGCATTCGTGCCGAACTAAAAATCTTAGACCCAGCCTATTACCAAAAGATCGATCCTAAAAACCACAAGCGGATCATCCATGCCGTGGAGATTTGCCTTACCGCAGGCAAGCCCTACTCCGAAATCAGGAACGAGAAAAAGAAGGAGAGGCATTTCAACATCGTGAAAATCGGTCTCAACAGAGAACGTGAAGAGCTTTACAACCGCATCAACGAGCGGGCGAAAATCATGATTCAAGAAGGACTGGAAGAGGAAGCAAGGGCTCTCTACCCACACAAGGAGCTCAACGCCCTGAACACAGTCGGCTACAAGGAGCTATTCACCTACTTCGACGGGACATGGAGCCTCGACCGAGCCATCGAGATGATCCAACAAAACACCCGACATTACGCAAAAAAACAACTCTCCTGGTTCAACAGAGACCCAGGAATCACTTGGTTCCACCCTTCACAAGAAGCAGAGATCAGAAAATTCATAGCGGAATCAAGATGCAAGGATTGACACGTTGGATGCGTGTTTATGGTTCATGCGGCGAAATGGAATCGCCTAAAGAGATTACGAAAGGGAATTGCTTTTTCTTTCCTCCTCTTCACGCAAAATGCGTTCCCGCTCCTCACGGAACTTTTCCTTTTTACGATAAAGAAACCAAAGCAGAATCAGCAAAAGGCTCATTATTCCCATGAAAGAGAGTGCGTCCTTCATATCTATCGTTCCCTGATAATAGCCCCATACCGTCATACCCAAGGCATAGACGAATAAAATCGGAACCAATAACGTCGGCTTTCTCATATTTCCATAATATTATTATTCAGAAAACAAAAATAAAAAGATTTTCGTAACTTTGCACACCCAAATGGAACAAGACATGGATTTCACTCCGCAAATTATAGTTCTTCTATTCACATCGGCAACCATTGCCGCTTTCATTCAACGAGTGAGCGGATTCGGATTCGGAATCTTCATCATGACCTTGCTTCCCCTCATCATGCCCAGCTACGGAGAATCGACCACTCTCTCAGGACTTTTGGCCCTCACACAATCCCTTTTCGTGGCCATTCAAATGAGGAAACACGTCGTTTGGAGCCATATCATCCCCATGCTGATTGCCTTTCTCGTCGTCTCCGCCCTCTGCATCGGCTATGTGGCGAAATTCGACAGCATTCTTTTCATGCACATCTTAGGGTACACGCTCATCTTCCTAAGCTTATACTTTTTCTTTCTCTCCTCGAAGATACACATCAAGCAATCGATCCCCATGCAGTTGGGCATCGGGTGCATCAGCGGTGCGATGGGAGGCTTTTTCGGAATGCAAGGACCGCCAGCCGTCCTCTACTACGTACAATCAGAGAAGAGCAAAGAGGCCTATGCCGCCCAGACACAAGTCTATTTCGTCATCGGCAACATCTTCATGTCCTTCATCCGGGCACAAAACGGATTCATGACCACAGCGGTGGCCAAATCGTGGATTTTCGCCATCTTGGGCGTCATCGTCGGCACCTATATCGGGACAAAAGTCTTCAACAGGATTCCGACCGAGAAATTGCGGAAAGTAGTCTATATCTACATGGCCATCAGCGGAGTAATCATGCTGCTCAAATAAGAGAGAAAATAACGAGAATACACACAAGCCACCAAGGGATATTTGGCAAACGAGAATAAAAAACGTATCTTTGCAATCCGAAACAAAAGAAAAAACAACAAAACAAAAATATGATTACAGCGACAGATATCGTAGTTCAATTTGGAAAAAGAATCTTGTTCCAAGACGTAAACCTCAAATTCACGGGCGGAAATTGTTATGGAATCATCGGTGCCAACGGTGCCGGAAAATCCACGTTCCTGAAAGTTGTCAGCGGAGAATTAAGTCCGACGAAAGGAAGCATCACCATCGCCCCTGGCGAACGGTTGTCCGTTTTGAAGCAAGACCACTTCGAATTCGACGAATGTACCGTAATCGAGACCGTTCTCCGTGGACACGAGCCTCTTTGGAACGTGATGCAAGAGAAGGACGCCATCTATGCCAAGGCTGACTTTTCAGATGCCGACGGTATCCGCGCCTCCGAGTTGGAAGAGAAATTCGCCGAGATGGACGGCTGGAACGCAGAGAGCGACGCAGCAGCTTTGCTTAGCGGCTTGGGCATCAAGGAAGATCTCCACTACAAGTTGATGAAGGAGTTGAGCGGTAAGGAGAAAGTGCGTGTCCTCTTGGCACAGGCCTTGTTCGGAAAGCCAGACAACCTGCTTCTCGACGAGCCTACGAACGACTTGGACCTCGACACCGTGATGTGGTTGGAGAACTATCTTTCCAATTTCGAGAATACGGTGTTGGTCGTATCCCACGACCGTCACTTCTTGGATTCCGTTTGTACCCACACCGTTGACATCGACTACGGCAAAATCACCATGTTTGCCGGTAACTATAGCTTCTGGTACGAGTCCAGCCAGTTGGCTCTCCGCCAGCAGGCTCAACAAAACAAGAAGGCTGAGGAGAAGAAGAAAGAACTCATGGAGTTCATCCAGCGATTCAGTGCCAACGTGGCCAAGTCCAAGCAGACGACAAGCCGTAAGAAGATGTTGGAGAAACTCAACATCGAGGAGATCCAACCATCTACGAGAAAATACCCTGGCATCATCTTCACGCCAGACCGTGAGCCAGGAAACCAAATCATAGAAGTAAACGATTTGTCCTATACGACGCCAGAGGGCGACACGCTATTCAAAAACGTGACCTTCAACGTGGAGAAAGACGACAAGGTGGTCTTCCTCTCCCACGACCCTCGTGCCATGACCGCCTTCTTCGAGATCATCAACGAGCGCATCAAGCCTACTGCGGGCAACTTCAAATGGGGTGTCACCATCACGCCGGCCTACTTGCCGTTGGACAACACGGAGTTCTTCAACACCGACATGAAACTGGTCGATTGGTTGGCTCAATACTCACCAGACACCAACGAGTCGTTCGTCAGAGGCTATCTCGGCCGAATGCTCTTCTCGGGTGAGGAGATCTACAAGAAGGCAAGTGTATTGTCGGGAGGAGAGAAAATGCGATGCATGATCTCTAGGATGATGTTGAAAAACGCCAACGTCCTCATCCTCGACTCCCCTACCAACCACTTGGATTTGGAGTCCATCCAAGCATTCAACAACACGTTGAAGCAATTCAAGGGCAACATCCTGATGGCGTCACACGACCACGAGTTCATCCAGACCGTCTGCAACCGTATCATCGAATTGACTCCTAACGGAATCATCGACAAGCGTATGGATTACGACGACTACATCTTGGATGACAACATCAAGGAATTGAAGGAGAAATTGTACAAATAAGTATCAACCAACACATAAGGGAGTCCGTGTCTTTCTCGGCCTCCCTTTCTGTATAAAACCGACATCAAGATGAAGATGAAAAAAGTAGCATACGCCCTACTCGCTTGCGCCTGCCTTCTATCTTGCGGCGGGAAGAAAAACCGCTATGCGGAA
>JAGCWQ010000068.1 GCA_017961765.1 Paludibacteraceae bacterium
AAGCTTCGCAATGCCCAAAAGATGAAAGCCAAAGGAATGGACTTTGCTGACATTTCCGATATTACAGGATTGACGGCAGAGGAGATTGAGGCGTTGTGATGTTCAATGGCTTTGATTGAAAGTAGAGATTGTCCAATTCACTGATATGGCTAAGACGGAATACGAGGAGAGCTTGAAAATATTCTGGGACTTCAGCAATGTCCTCTCCACTGCAAAACGCGAAGGCGAGCGAGAGGAGAAAATTCGCAATGCCCAAAAGATGAAGGTCAAAGGCATAGACTTTGCTGACATTTCCGATATTACAGGATTGACGGCAGAAGAGATTGAGGAGTTGTAGTAAATACCCCAACATCTAAAAAAAGTATTAGAGTTTTTCTGTAATAGAGAGGAGAGTTCCACTCCCTCTATAGTGGAATATGCGATAACCCTCCATCCAAAAACATTATACATTTATACGAGCATTCCAAGTAAACGATTATTGTATATCCATCCCAACAATCAGGAGAAAGAAAGATTTGCCTATTTGAGAAAAAAAAACGAATTTTGTAAATCGTAATTTTAGTCATTACAAATTCGTCCAATGAGATTCGAACTTCAATACACCGACAGCAAGAGCAACGCCAGAGCAGGGAAAATAACCACCGACCATGGCGAGATATTAACCCCCATCTTCATGCCGGTCGGCACATTGGGTTCCGTCAAGGGCGTTCACCAAAGAGAACTAAAAGACGACATCAAAGCCCAAATCATCTTGGGCAACACCTATCACCTCTACCTCCGCCCAGGGTTGGAAATTCTAGAAAAAGCGGGTGGCCTCCACAAATTCAACGGATGGGACAAACCTATCCTGACCGACAGCGGCGGCTTCCAAGTCTTCTCCTTGTCCGACAACAGGAAACTTACGGAGGAAGGGTGCATCTTCCGCTCACACATTGACGGTTCCAAGCATATCTTCACACCAGAAAACGTGGTGGAAACACAACGTACCATTGGCGCAGACATCATCATGGCTCTTGACGAATGTACGCCAGGAACAGCGGAATACAAGTACGCCAAGAAATCGATGGAGATGACCCACCGCTGGCTTGACCGTGGGCTAAAGCACTTTGACGAGACGGAGCCCAAATACGGCTACTCGCAGACCTTCTTCCCCATCGTACAAGGATGCACCTACAAGGATCTTCGCCAACAATCGGCAGAGTTCATCGCATCAAAAGAGCGGGAAGGCAACGCCATCGGCGGACTTGCCGTAGGCGAACCAGCAGAGGTGATGTATGAAATGATCGAAGTGGTAAACGAGATATTGCCGAAAGACAAACCTCGCTACCTCATGGGAGTAGGCACCCCCGTCAACATCCTCGAAGCCATCGAACGTGGCGTGGATATGTTCGACTGCGTCATGCCGACCCGCAACGGAAGAAACGGAATGCTCTTCACTCAAAACGGCATTCTAAATATGCGCAACAAGAAATGGGCGGACGACTTCTCCCCCGTTGATCCATGCGGCACCGCCTATGTTGACCATGCCTACACAAAGGCCTATCTCCGCCACCTCTTCATCGCCGAAGAGTTGCTCGCCATGCAGATTGCCTCCATTCACAACCTGGCATTCTACTTGTGGCTCGTGACGGAAGCACGCCAACAAATCATAGCAGGCACCTTCTCCGAATGGAAAAGAAGCATGATTACAAAACTAAGTACTCGACTTTAATATTATATATATGCTACTAAAGAGACTCGACACCTACATCATAAAGAAATTCCTCGGCACTTTCTTTTTGTCTATTGCCATGATCATCGTCATTGCCGTCGTATTTGACGTGTCCGAGAAGATCGACGACTTCATGGAGCACAATGCGCCTCTATCGGCCATCGTATTCGACTACTACTGCAACTTCATCCCCTATTTCGTCAATCTGTTCAGTCCGCTCTTCACTTTCATTGCGGTCATCCTGTTCACTTCGAAATTGGCGGAAAACTCGGAGATCATCGCCATCCTCTCCACAGGAACGAGCTTCAACCGTTTGGTTCGCCCTTACATGATCTCAGCCGGAATCATCGCCCTGCTCACCTTCATTCTTAGCGGATACGTCATTCCGCCTGCCAACACAGAAAGACTTGATTTTCAAGAGGAATACGTAAAGAAAAAGAGGAGTGACAACGCCACGAAAATCCAAATGGAGGTAGCTCCAGGCGAAATACTCTATATCGACTACTACGACAAGCTTAACAACATAGGCTTCCGCACGTCATTGGAAAAATTCGACGGGAAGAAACTGGTTTCCAGAATAACGGCAGACTCCATCGTTTGGGACTCCGCCCAAAGTTGGAGTATCCGCAAATATATACGACGGGATTTTGACGGAATGTACGAAAAAATGACCAAAGGTTCTCGTGTGGACACAGTCATCCCTGTCGAGCCCGACGAGTTCTTCACCTACAAAGGAATGTACGAACAGATGAAAAACGGCGAGTTGAAAGAGTACATCGAGAAGCAGAAAAGTCGCGGTGTAGGTACCATCAAGGAGTTTGAGATCGAATACGAGAAACGATTCTCCTTCCCTTTTGCCGCTTTCATTCTTACCCTCATCGGCGTCTCTTTGTCGTCCAAGAAGGTGAAAGGAGGCATGGGACTGAACCTCGGATTCGGATTGCTTCTCAGCTTCTCCTACATCATGTTCTACACCATATCCTCCACATTCGCCATCAACGGATCGCTCTCCCCAACCTTGGCCGTTTGGCTACCGAACATCGTGTTCGCCGTCATTGCCGCCATCCTTTACAGGAAAGCACCTAAATAATACGATATGGCAATGGAAAAAGAGATTTCTAAAATGCAGGAAAGGGCGTCCGCCATCAAATTAGGTGGAGGAGAAGCTGCAATCAAAAAACAGAACGATTTAGGCAAACTGACCGCCCGTCAACGTATCGATGCCCTGTTGGACAAAGATTCCTTCTTTGAGTACGACCTCTTCGCCAAACACGAAGTACACAACTTCGGCATGGACAAGAAGAACTTGCCATCGGATGGCGTAGTCACCGGAACGGGAACCATCAACGGGAAACCTGTCTGCATATTCTCCCAAGACTTCACTGTCATGGGCGGTTCGCTCGGTTTGACTCATGCCCGCAAGATCGCCAAAATCATGGATTATGCCCTGAAGATGAAAATGCCTTGCATAGGCATCAACGATTCGGGAGGAGCCAGGATCCAAGAGGGAGTCGATGCCCAAGCCGGCTACGGGGAGGTCTTCTACCGCAATGCCATATCCTCGGGAGTCATTCCCCAAATATCAGTCATCCTCGGCCCTTGCGCCGGCGGTGCGGCCTACTCTCCGGCCTTGACAGATTTTGTCTTCGTCGTAGAGAACATCTCCAAGATGTTCATCACAGGTCCGGCCGTCATCGAGTCTGTTTTAGGCGAGAAGGTCAGTCAAGAGGAATTGGGTGGAGCACGCACCCACGCCGAAATCTCCGGCAACGCACACTTCTACGCATTAAGCGAAAAGGAATGCTTCGAACAAATCAAGACATTGCTCTCCTACATCCCGAGCAGCAACGATGCGAAGAAAGAGAAACAAGAATCTTTCGCACCTTGTTTCAAAGGCAAAATAGCCGAAATCATCCCCAATGACCCTAAACAGCCTTACGACGTAAGGGAAGTCATAAAAGCCGTTACCGACCGTTCGGAATTCTTTGAAGTGCACGAACTCTTCGCAAAGAATATCGTCGTAGGCTTCGGTAGAATCGAAGGCGAGACGGTGGGCTTTGTTGCCAACCAACCCCTCTACTTGGCAGGAGTATTGGATTGTGATGCGGCAGACAAGTCGGCCAAGTTCATCCGCTACTGTGACGCATTCAACATTCCAATCGTCACCTTGGAAGACACGCCAGGTTGCCTTCCCGGTATCGACCAAGAACACGCTGGCGTCATCCGCCACGGAGCGAAACTACTCTACGCCTACTCCGAAGCCACAGTTCCGAAGATCACCATCATCCTACGGAAAGCCTACGGAGGTGCCTACGTAGCCATGAACTCCCGCCACCTAGGTGCGGATTTCGTCTTCGCATGGCCATGCGCCGAAATCGCCGTGATGGGACCAGAAGGAGCAGCCAACATCATCTTCGGGAAAGAGATAAAAGAAGCGGAAGACCAAGAGGCTCTCCGCCAAGCCAAGATACAAGAATACAAGGAGAAATTCGCCAACCCCTACGTAGCAGCAGAGAAAGGATATGTCGATGCCATCATCGAGCCGCAAGAGACAAGGAAGACCCTTGCCTACGCACTCCGTCTCTCCGAGAACAAAAGCGAACTTCGTCCAAACAAAAAACACGGACTCACTCCATTCTAATTGTCATGGAAAAAGAAGAGAAACAACTCACAGACTTCATCACGGAGGACGGTTCCATTTTCAAAACCTACTTGACCGCCAAGGTTGAGCGAAGGAAAGCATACAAGCGGAGCGACCCAAAACGGATCGAATCCATCATACCCGGCTCCATAACGGAACTATTCATACAAGAGGGCAGTCGGGTCAGAATCGGCACGCCTCTCCTCATTTTGGAATCCATGAAAATGGAAAACCTCATCAAATCGACAGTCGAAGGCACCATAAAAAACGTCTTTGTGGAGAAAGGCATGCACATTTCCAAAGGGACAATCATGATAGAATTGGAATAGCCTAGGCGCACTATTTTTCACCATCCAGGAGTTTTAATTTTTAACTCTTAACTCTTAATTTTTAATTTTCCCTACCCCTTTATCACATCCTTGTACTCCAAATAGCGAACCATGATTTCGCTCACGAAACGGAAAGTCTCGACCCCACGCAGATAACCACAACGCACCACTGGGTCGTTAAAAAACTCCGGGTTACTTTTCCACAAAAGGCAATCTGCCACATTACCCTCCCAAACAGCAGGATTACGTCCATGCTTCTCTGCCAAAGCTATCGCATCCTTCACATGCCCCACTCCCGCATTGTAACTTGCCAAGACAAACTTAGTACGTTCCTTCTTATCCTCAATAGTCATGAAATGACGCTCCACCGACTTCAGATACAAGACAGCTGCACGGACACTCATTTCAGGTTCCCCTATCCGGGAAGAATCGATACCCATTGCCACTGCCGTATGAGGCATCAACTGCATCAAGCCTTTCGCTCCCACCCACGATTTGGCCGTAGGTTGAAATCGAGACTCTTGGTAGGCCAACGAAGCCAACAACTTCCAATCCCAACCAATCGTCGGCGCATATTTCTTAAACAACCCATCAAAAACAGAGATTGTCCGGCTATCGATATACTTCTTATAGTCCCCCGAACTCGTCTTCGACTGCTTGAAGTATTTGTCGTACAGATATTGATAAATATAGTTGTTCTTCGATTCGCTGAACCAATTGTTCACCACCTTACAAAGACTATCCGCTTCCAAACCTACAGCCCATGCCGAACGTTGGTCAAAACCGACCTTCAAATGGACATCGATATTCGAATAGTAGGTCTTATTCACATCTGCGATATTATTATCCGCCAGCGTGAAGTCGATTTCCCCTTTGGAGACTTTCTTTATCAGCGACTCTTCGTCCTCCTCATTGCTAACAACCTGGATATCAATTCCGCCACCCAATTCTCCGTTCAAATTCTTCAACCGTTCATGATACTTGGAGTTTTCAACGACATAGACACTTCGGCCAATCAACTCCGTCACATCATTCAAGAGCTTGTTCTTTCCTCCCTTTGGCTTCCGTTGCACCAAAACTTGGTTGGAGATATACTCATGGGCCGTATAACGCACCTTTTCTTTATACTCATTCGTGATAGTCAGCGGATAAGCCACCAAATCGACCTCCTCGTTAGAAAGCAAATCGACCAATTCCTCCATATCCTTTGCCAAAAGGATTTCCAACTTCAGACCCAACGAATTGGCAAATTTAGAAGCCATCTCATATTCGTAGCCCATCTCCTCCCCATGGAGGTTGAAATAGGAGGTGGAACGAGAAAGAGTAGCCACCTTCAAAACCGTCGAATCCTGCGTGAGCGAAGGAGATCCTGTGCTTCCTGCCTGCTTCTTTGAGCAAGAGACCAGACACCCTAATAACACCAATAAAGAAAATACATATCGAACCATAGAATTCACCATTTTATTTCACGACTAAACGCATTACCATCACTATTCTGCCATCCCCTCATGCCTACTCTTAAAAAGGAAATTCTGAATCCCTTATTGGCAGAGCATAATTAAAGAAAGATTCCTCATCTGAATCAACGATTCTGTGAGGCTTCCTAAAAGATGAGTTACAAATAACTTTCGAGAAATCGCGCCGTTTCAATTCTTCCGGCGTACAGAAGAAACTACACTCGCCAAAAAAGACTTCTTCATTCTGATAGTGTAGCCACATATTATCATCCACGTCCATCAGCCTTAGATAATCAGGCTTACAAAAGTATTCCTGCATATAGAGATCTTGAGGTTCCGGATGAAACTCAAACAACAATACCGTTTGATTATCCTTCCGTTCCCTAATTTCATCACTAATATAAGGATATCCGCCCACCTTGGTCCAAGGACACTTATCCAACGCATCATAAATCATATATCTCGTTTCCTCAAAAAGATCGTCCATATTTTCTATCGGCATAACCTCCGACAATTCATTGAATTTAGAGATAAATGCCGGTTCAAAAAACACATCTTCACTGGAGAGGAAAGTCTCGCTATCAGGCGTAAAGGAGATGCCACTCTCTTTTAATATGGGAGAATAACTCACCTCAGGCTGGGGCAAGGAAGCCAACCAACCACGCACCAACTGCTCCGACACACTGCCATCAACCGTCTCATGCCAAAGGACACGAAAACCCTCTTCATCATAACTTCCCAAACTGCTGTCTTGCCCGATCCAAAATTGCAATAGTCCGACATGGGGAAAATCCGGGAGGGAAACCAGTTGTCTGCAATCGATCTGAGCCAATAAACGGAGGGGCATTCCATCCGCTCTCATCGGCACTGCCTCCGGCGATGGAAGATAAGGAATTCCTCCGAATTTGCTGTCAAAAAGGGAGACGGGGCCTTCCGTCTGCTTCATACGAAGAAAAGGACGCCTTACCTCCCTTCGTAACGCATCAAGAGCCTTTTGGGCTATATCCATTTCCCATGCCTCATCCTTTTCAATCAAGAGGTCATTGGCCAACTTCCGCATCCTATCCGTTAACAATGACATATACCCACCTCCTATAAATAATTAACAAAGTGACCCATTCGAAAAAATTTGCACCTCTCCTTTTCAATAGCAGTCCCAATTATAGAGAACATTAGAGAAGTCGCACCGCCTTAAATCCTCTGGCGAACAGAAGAAGCCACAGAGTCCACAATCGCCCCACATGACATAAGGCTCCTCACTATCCAACTGCAGCAACAGAACCGTACGTTCATCCTCCTCTTCACGCGGGTCTTCTTGCGCAAACGCAGGATACCCTCCTATTTTATGTCCGCCACCTTTCACAGATTCATCGATCAACTCATACGCATCATCAGAAAGATCGTAGATGTGCTCAATAGGATTTTCCGAAATCGCATTGTACTTGGACGTAAATATCTGATTAAAGCGGACATCTCCAAATGAGCGGGGTTCATGGTCTTCCTTAAAAGAGATGGAGTGCGCCTCTCCTACAGGGAAATAGTCATCCTCCGACTGAGGCGACACAGCGAGTTTTGCGAGGACAGACTCCTCCGTCACTTGTTCATCTATCGTCTCATACCAGATAACACGATGGCCTTCATCAACAAACAGACCACTGCTGTCATCTTGACCAATCCAGAATTGCAATAAACCCGTATGCGGGAAATCAGGCAAAGCGACAAGATCCCTACAATCAATCTGAGCCAATAGGCGAAGCGGCCTACCCGTCGAATCGCACGGCACCGAAGCATCCGAAGGAAGATAAGGAGTTCCTCCTACCTTGCTTCCTAAGAACGAAACAGGAGCATCCGAAAATGAAATACGGAGCAAGGGTTTGACATCCTCCCTTTCCATTTGACATAGAACCTGCCAAACAAGTTCCTTTTCTCGCTCCACCACTGCGGAATCAACAGATTCCGTCGTCGAACAAGAACGTACCGCCTGCACAAATCTTTCCAGATCAGCAGGACTGACAGCGCCTTTCTTCCCTGAGTTTTCCCCTGACAATCCTAATATTTCTTTCAATCTATTCCAAAAAGCCATAAGACAAGCCAATTATATTAATAGATTTTCAAGGTGCATTTGAAGAAAAACACCTCTTTTTATTTCCGAAAATAGAGGACCCGCTTGAATGTAAGGTCCAAACTTAAACACAAATCACCAGCCCATGATAGAAGAGACAAACGGAATCAACGTATCCGCCATATTCTGCTGCTGACGTTGAGAAGGATGCCAATCCGCAGCATAACCCAACGAACCATCCTGCGGTTCAAAATCCAAACGGAACAACCGTTCATCCCCCTTTCGCTTCCGTTCCGCCACAATCGTATCCAACCGAGCCTTAAACTCATCCAAGACCGGCGTCGGATGTAACATGCAGCCTGTCAGCAATAATATCTTCGTATCTGGATAATGTTCACGAACCTCATCCAAGAAATTACGATAGGCACTATCCACCAATTCCATACGGAACCCCGGCGTACTCAAGTCATTCGTACCCAAATTGACAATCAACAAATCCGGCTGATAGGAAGCAAAATCCCATCGTGTCTCCGCCTCTGATATCAGAACATTCCGATAAACGACAGGCATCGGACGAACAGAGCCCTCCGGCTTGTCATCATAATTACGATAGACACCGATGCCCGAACGAGCCACGACCATCATCTCTGCATTAAAAGCTTGCGCCGTCAGAAAGGCATAGGATTTCGCAAAATTGGAAGTGGAATCTTCAAAGGTACAATTCTCATTAGCGGCATCCACCCCATAACCACAAGTGATGGAATTCCCGATAAACTCAAGACGACGAGGCCGACGATCCAAAGCAAACCAAGAAATCTTCCCCTCGCATTCGAAACCATAAAATGCCGGCTGACAAAAAATCCCCTCAGAGATCAGCATCAACTCTATCTCATGCCTGCCCTCTTCCAAAGAATCAAGGAAATAGGAATCAGCCCCTTCCCTCAAAGTTTTAGAAGTATCCACATGGGAGAATCTGCGAAGGCTGGAAAGACGAGACTCCTTCGGTGCTTCATGGGTATTTATTCGAGCTCGCAGCTTACCATCCACGAATAAAATATAGTAACCCGCATTCGGCTTAAGTGAAGCATAGACCTTACCCGCACCCTCAACTCCTATGGCGAAACGCGTACCCGGATAATCCATTCTCATCGAACTATCCGTCTCAAGGATTCGACCTTCATAACGAATCAATGGGCTCGAATTGTCTAAAAAGGAATTTTGAGTTGAAGATACATCAACAGAATTATGGCACATAAGCATAATAATAGCCAGAAGAATAAACGGAAGGGTCTTATACGATTCTTTCATATCACATTCCGTTCAATAGTTTTACAACTGACCAGCCTCAACAAGAATGATGACGCGCTCCACAATCTTATCCTTATCGTCTTTGTCGTAGGTCGTCTTCAAATCGGCACCGAACAATTTGGCGAAACCTTGCCAGAAGAAAGCACGCACACCACCACGGTATTGTTTAATCAGCTCGTAAGAGGTCTGGTCGCACTCCCTATCGACCAAGCGGATCAGCATTTTTCCTTGCGACAAGGTCATCTTACGCATGTCCGACTCGTACTGGCCAATCAACTCCTCCTCCATCGACTTCATATAGGCCTTCCGATCTTTCTCATCTGGAATTTTCTCCAATTCGGCATTGATGCGTTGCAACGTCGCTCCGATAGCCTTAGCATAGGGAAGTGTCCGCTTCACGTCACGCACCGTCTTCCAATAGAACTTCTCTTGCTTGCTGGATTCAAATTTCAACGCAGGGAAAACATAGATGGTAGGCAAAACCAATTGCGGAATCGTATCCCCATCCTCTATGTAAGCCAAAACCACGTTCTCCATATTTACCGAAACATCTTGAGCCTTTGCTGAAAAAAAGGCCATCGTTCCAAGCATCGAAACAACTATATACTTTAAAAGCTTATTCATACTGACAAATTTTAGATAAAACAAATTGAATGCAAATGTATATGGCAAACAACCTGTCTATATTTTAATATAACCTACTATCAACTACGTTTTTATGCAAAACATAAAGTCTAGATCACCACACGCAGTTTAATTTTCAAATTTAGTGATTATATTTCAAGGTACAAATTTTTCCAACTAAGATTTATGGATTTTTCTTATCCCAATTCGTTTACTATCAACAGAAACCGACATTTTCAAAAGCAGACGATAACTTTACCAACAAAAACAATTAACTTTGTCCCGAGAAAATTTAAGAAATTGTTGTTTTGTTTGGCGGAAATTCGCCGTTTTATTTGCTATGCGTACCACAATATTCATTCTATTTTGGCTATTACAAGCATCCGTCGGAGCAACCGGCTCTTCCCATAAAGAGGTCGCCAACCCCATCTCGTCAGCCCTAGGCTATACACTTTTCGCCTCCCCCCATTTCGAGAATCCTGCCACGACCATCTATAATCCTGCACGATGCGCCTATGCCAACTACCACAACAAATATGGCGTGAAAGAACTGGGCGATTGGGAAGCCAGCATCCTCTACCCAGCCCCATGGGCGCACCAACGCCTGCACTTCGAACACTTCGGATTTGAACACTACCACTACACAAGCCTCAACTACGGCATAGGCAAAAAACTGTCGGAACGATGGAGCCTCGGAACTGCCATTCGGCTAAAACATCTCCATTTTACTGGAGACCAAGAGGATAGGAACATCCTCCAAACAGACATAGGCCTAACTTGGATGGCCACTTCCAAAATCACGGCAGAAGTATTGATACAAAATTGGTTTGAGACAGAGATTTCCCCTTCTGAGGAAAATTGCGAAAGCGGTCACACAGCCACTATCGGAGGCTGCTTCCAAATGCTGGACAATGCTCGATGGTGCTTCGAATTAGAGGAAACCCAATGGAAAGATTGGCGAATAAAAAACGGCTTCGAGTTTTCCTACGAGAGAGCCTCCTTCCGGTGTGGATGCATGCTATTTCCAGTTCTACCTACATTGGGAATCGGATTCGGGCTAAGTCATTTTCGGCTGGACCTTTCAAGTTCGTTCCATAACCAATTAGGCTATTCGATCGCCATCGGCATCGGTTCCCAATTCTAATCCAAATACAAAATCGAAATGAAATACTTGTTCACTTGCTTCATAATCATTATCTACAATCCGTTTGCATTCTGTCAAGAAGGAGCGGACGACCTTCTTATAGACCTCTCGGAATCTTTTGCCGACGAAGAGAACAGTTCCATCGACTTCGAACTACTAAGTGAAGAGATCGACCTCCTCGCCAAGACAAAAATAGAGTTGAACAGAGCTACCATAGACGACCTGCTACGCATCCCAGGCATGAGCCAACTCGCAGCAGACAACATCGTGACACACAGAAGTCTATACGGAACATACCTCAGTCTCTACGAACTTAAATGCGTCGAAGGCATCTCTCCCTCCGAACTCGAAAAGATCAAACCCTACGTATATATTTCGGAACAAAAGAAAAAAGGGTTGGCCCAACGGCTTCACAACCAAGAGCAAAACCTTCATTGCCGATACGACCGCACCCTAGAAAGCAAGAGAGGCTACCAGACCTCCGATTCCACCCTGCAATCGCCCTACTTAGGCGACCCCAACCACTACTACCTAAAGTACAAAGTCCGCTTCGACGACTTGTTTTCCCTGGGATTCTCTGGCGAAAAAGATGCGGGGGAGCCCGTATGGAGAGGAGAACAAAAAGTGTTCGACTTCCAATCTGCCTTCCTGCAGATCAACAACATCGGACCCTTCAAACGCATCTGCATCGGCGACTACAAAGCCAACTTCGGACAAGGACTCGTCATCGGAACAAGCAGTATCATCGGAAAGTCGAACGACGTACTGAACTCACTGCAACGGAACAGAGGACTATTTCCCTACACCTCCATCGGAGAGACCGGCTATCTGCGAGGAGGCGGAGCCACCCTTGCCTGGAAACGTTTGGAAGCATCTTGCTTCTACTCCAACCACGCCATCGACGCCAACCTCTCCCAAGAGGGACACATCACCTCATTCAAGACAGACGGACTGCATCGAACTGAAAACGAACTAGATAAGAAAGGAGGCACCCGAGAAGAAATCATTGGTGCCAATCTTTCCTACGCTAGTAGCCGAGTCAAGTTGGGCTGCACGTTTCTCTCCTACCACTACGGAGACACGCTCCATCCAGCAGAAAAAGCCTACAACCGATATAAACTGTCGCAAACGGACAACCATTGGAACGGGGGCATCGACTACGCACTCTACATCAAACGAATCTATCTCTTCGGAGAGATTGCCACGGACAAAAACAAAGGCACCGCACTACTCAACGGCTGCCGGCTATTTCCCTCGTCAAGGGCGGGATTCCTTATATTATATCGTCGATATTCACCTGAATACCAAGCCAACTACGCCAACGGATTCGCAGAAAACTCGCGCATAGAAAACGAAGAAGGACTCTATGTCGGCAGTGAGTTCAAACCCATCAAAAGGATGATTCTGTCGCTCTATGCCGACGCCTACACATTTCCTTGGATGAAATATTCCACCTCACGCCCCCACTCTTCAGGCTACGACTACCTAGGCTATCTCTCCCTTTCCTGCGGGAAAAAAGTATCCGCCTATCTGAAATTCAAGGAAAAGCGAAAAGAGAAAGACCAATCAGGAGAGCAAGGCACGACAGAAGAGAAGAAACGAATCCTCCGTTGTGGAGTACGTTGCAAACGCTGGGAAAACCTCGAACTACAAACCATCGCAGAGGGCAACTGCTACCAAGCGAAAAATGTCAGTACAACCTACGGGTGGATTGCCGCACAAGACCTCTCCTTCCCCATCGAGCCACTCCGCCTCAAAATGTCGTTACGATATACCTATTTTCATACACCCGAATACGAGAACAGAATATACCTTTACGAGAAAGACATTCTCCACGTTTTCTCCATTCCCTGCCACTACGGGATAGGTCACAAAGGATGCATAAATATGCAATGCGATTTCACTTCCGCTATTACTTTTTACATAAAATATGGCGTAACTTTTTACACAGACGGCAGGGAAAAGATCGGTTCCGGCAACGAAGAGATAAAAGGTTCCAAGACCTCTGCGGGCAAGATCCTAGTACGGTTCAAATTCTGAAGAATTCTTTCCAAAAATTCGGCCATGGCAATGCAGAGAAAAGGAGACACTCCTATTTATGAAGAATTGATTTGCAAATAGTTTTATTTTCGCTGTAGTAGTAAACCGAGAATACGAGAGAGGCTTAGACTTATCGGAAGTTTTAGTTAGAAAAGGAGAAAAAGAGGGGGAAAACGAGTCCAAACAAGGGATTTTTTAGAGAAAAAGGCAACGAAAAATCGAGGGAAAAGGCATTCAAACAAAGAAAAAACCAAATTTTGACAAAAGTCAAAGGAAAAAAGTCCAAAATAGATTTATATTCAAAATGAAATTCATACTTTTACAAAAAAATGAATTGTCACACAAATCAAAGGGGGAAATAACGAACTGACCCCCTTGCGGTAAACTATCAAAAGAATAGTTCGCTCTAACTCATTCTAGCGAAATGGGGATGCACCCCCTATAACTATTTTTGGATACGAACCGATTTGTTTTACTTTACTCACTTAAATTAATGAAAGATGAAAAAAGAAACTTTTAACAAGCGGTTTATTGAAGCTATCGACCACATTTTGAAAAGCAACCGAAATGTGAACAAGACCATCATTGCCAGACATCTCGGCATCTCCAACTCCAAATTTTCGGAGATCTTGAAAGAGAGAATGAATGCTGGAGTCGACTCAATTGCCTTGGTCTGTCAGGACTTCAACATCAGCCCTGAATGGATTCTTTTCGGAGAAGGTGACATCGAGCGCAAAGAGCGTTCGGAGAGCACAAACGTAAAGAAACTCTCTATCCTCAGGCAAAACGAGATGAAGGGATTTGATGGAGAGAACTTGAAACTTTGTGAAGAGAATGGCCAATTCTACATCTCTGACTTCAAGCAAGCTGAATTTGCCATCCGTATGACAAACGACATGATGGACTCGACCATCTCTGCCAACGCCGTCGTACTTTGCAGGCAGATTGAAATCGGGAAATTCGTACAGTGGGGTCGCCCTCACGCTTTGTCAACCAGCCAAGGCGTGATTATCTGCAACCCTTACCCAGGCAACGACGACAACCACATCGAAGCCCAATTTGCCAATGGCAAATACAAGTCATTCGAAATTCCAAAATCCGAGATTAGAAGCATGGCCATCGCCATCTGCGAAATCAAACCTCTTTGATCGGAATACTCAGAATAGCAAAGGGGGATGTGCCTTTCAGGACGCATCCCCCTTGCTATTTTGCATTTAGCCTAAAAAAAACTAAATATCAACGTATTTACAAACACGTTCGGACTAAGGAAAAACCACGATTGATTTTTTAGCAAAAAAATCGTTCTCTACGCTTGCATATTAAAAAATAAGCACTACCTTTGCACCGCAATTGAGGAATACCTCAGGACAGATGCCCAGATGGCGGAATCGGTAGACGCGCTGGTCTCAAACACCAGTGGATTCACTTCCATCCCGGTTCGACCCCGGGTCTGGGTACAACAAAGCACTCTATTTACAGAGTGCTTTTTTTATTTTATCGCCCCATTACTCTCCTTTTCCTCCCTTTCCCTTACAATTAGAGCAAATTCCTTTTATGACGTAATTCACCTCATGGGCTTCGAACCCCAAAGGCAGATTCGCCCTCGGAACAACGCACTCCTCCAAGCAATAGGTCTTTTTGCACTTTTCGCAAAAGAAATGGCAATGATGCTCCTCCTCCTTGCACTCTCCATGGTTATGGCAGACGCAATACTTCACCGAACCGCTTCCGTCCTCCAAAGCATGAATCAAATGATGATCATTCAAAACACGTAAAGCCCGGAAAATGCTCGACTTGTCCACGTCGTCCAACAAATCGTCCAAATCACCCAAACTAAACGTATCGTGCATCTCTGCCACCGCCTTGTAAATCAATATGCGAATGGAAGTCGGCTTGACTCCCGCATGCTCCATTATTTCACAACACTCCTTTACAGTCATGGATCATCAATTAAATTGTTTTCATTATATATCGCACAAAAATAGATATTTTATGCCTTTACATTTCTTTGCAACGACCGTTTTTCACCTCCTACCACCCCAGTTTGCAACCTGTTTGCAACAGCTATCCCCTACCTTTACATTGTCAAAAAGAAAAAAATAGTGGGATATGGAACACATTGATAATAAAGAAAAAGAAGAGTGCGAATGCCACCATCATGGACACCATCATGAGCATGGACACCACGAACATCATCACGAGCATGGGCATCACCATGGACACGGACATGAACACGAGCACGAAGAGGAGGAGATGAAACCTTGGCGTCCAGCCCTATCTTTCATCCTTCTCATAGCCGGCATACTTTTAGGACATTTTCAAATCAATTGGTTTTCAAACGAATACATCCAACTGATATGGTATATAGCCGCCTTCCTTCCCGTCGGGTTACCCGTTGCAAAAGAGGCGTGGGAAGCCATGGAGGAGAAAGATTTCTTCAACGAATTCACCCTCATGCTCATAGCCAGCATCGGTGCCTTCTGCATCGGCGAATATCCTGAAGCCGTGGCTGTCATGCTCTTCTACACCGTAGGCGAAATGTTGCAAGACAAAGCCGTAAGCCGTGCCACAAACGACATCAACAAGCTCCTCGACACGCGCCCAGCACAAGCAACCGTGATACGAAACGACGAACGACACGAGATTCCCGCCAAAGAGGTGAACGTGGGCGAAACAATTGAGGTGAAGGCGGGCGAACGCATCCCGCTCGACGGGAAAATAACAAGCGACGAGGCCGACTTCGACACCTCTGCACTGACAGGTGAGAGCATTCCGCAAACCATCACCCAAGGAGGAAACGTCCTGGCTGGCATGATTTGCCTCAACAAGCCATCACGCATCACCGTGACGAAGCCTTACGACAAAAGCGAGCTAAGCCGCATCCTCGAATTGGTACAGAATTCGGCAGAGAAGAAATCCCCAACCGAACTGTTCATCCATAAATTCGCCCGCATCTACACGCCGTGCGTCATCGCTTTGGCCCTGCTCATCACCCTACTCCCTGCCGTAGTGGGATTCTTCAACCCAGCGTTCGACTACCAATTTACGGAATGGTTACACCGAGGACTGGTGTTTCTCGTGATCTCCTGCCCTTGCGCCCTCGTCATCAGCATTCCGCTGGGCTACTACGGGGGTATCGGCGCCGCTTCCCGATTAGGCATTCTATTCAAAGGAAGCAACCATCTCGACTCCATCACGAAAGTGAACACCATCGCCTTCGACAAGACTGGCACCCTCACCACAGGGCAATTCGGCATAACGGGAGTCAGCCACCCAGAAGTACCTCTTTCCACTCTTCTTGGCCTCCTGCTCGCCGCAGAGGAGAACAGCACACACCCCATCGCCCAAGCCATCGTCAAATACGCCAAGGAGCAAGGGGCAGAGCCTCTTCCTCTAACTAATATCCAAGAGGTGGCAGGCAACGGAATCGAAGCGGAACTGGAGGGAAAACGTCTCCTTGTCGGCAACTCCAAGCTAATGCAAAAGCACGGCATAAAGACGCCTCCTAGCAGTGACGAAGGAATCTTCTCCACTGTCATCTGTGCCATCGACAACCAATATGTAGGAGAAATCCAACTCTCCGACACGCTGAAGCAAGATTCCCATGAGGCCATAAAGAGGCTGACCAAGCACGGAATCAAAGACATCCGACTCCTTTCTGGAGACAAGAAGAAAACAGTGGAACATTTCGCACAAAAATTAGGAATAGCGAAAGCCTACGGCGAACTTCTTCCTCAAGACAAAGCCCAACATATTGAGGCCATCACCAAGGAAGCCGGTCGATTCGTGGCCTTTGTCGGAGACGGCATGAACGACGCCCCCGTGCTTGCCTTGAGCCACGTCGGAATAGCCATGGGCGGATTAGGTTCAGATGCCGCCATCGAGAGTGCGGACATCATCATCCAAACGGACCAACCCTCCAAACTGGCCTCCGCCATCGAAATCGGAAAGGCGACAAGAAGGATCGTAAAGCAGAATATCGTCGGTGCCATCGGAGCCAAGCTGGCGGTGATGCTGTTAGGCGCATTGGGATTTGCTTCCCTCTGGGCTGCCGTATTCGCCGACGTAGGCGTCGCCCTGCTGGCTGTCCTCAACGCCATCCGAATCTTTTGGAAGAAATTCGAATAAAGCAATCAAGCCTCCTTCTCGTTTAGGGAAAGAGGCTTGTTTTTATTTTGACATGGGAATTTTCTTAAATCATAGCAAATTTTCGGGACATAGTTCAAACCATAGCTTACAGAAAACGACAAGGGAGAGAACTCCCTTCATAAAAGCTCCTACTTCACCCCATAGACCACAAAGGATTTCAAAAGCATCTTATCGTTGGCAGGAATGCAGAGTCCCATTCTCTGATAGGAATCCAATGGGAAATCGTTCCAATAATAGCAAGTACCGTTCACATAAAAACTCAACTCGTCGCCATGGCGCCACAACCCCAAACGGACTGAGCCGACAGGACGATTCTCCTCGGGCATGAAGACCTCCGCAAAAGGCTGCCAACAAGCCGTATTTGCCGTCAATATACGACCAGACGCATATACATCATAATAAGTGAGCGACCGTTCAGAGCCTATGCACAACCCCATGTGACGGGATGCGGAAGAATCCATATAAGCCACAACCTCCCAATAAAAATCATTTCCGAAATCCTTATCCAACACCACATCCAACAAACCGACATTTCCAGGATTGGAAAGGACAACGGACTGACGAATATCCATTTTATAAAGTTGCTCGCCCAGTTTTAGTTCTCGAGTACTTTTTTCCAAGAAATCAGGAGTCGAAGTGCCTGGTTCAAACAATTCGTCCAAATAATATTGCTTGCGAGCGCCGGTAAAGTTGACGAACCAACCACGGTCATCCACCTGTTCGCCCCCGCACATCAAGCTCTTCCATTCCGTATTAGGCAACTTGGTGTTCACATGCTGTCTCCGCAACAAACCATGTCCCAGTTCATGAAAGACCGTATTCTCCCGTTGGCTCTCCTGATCGGCTTTCCCTGCCGTTTCCTGCCAAAACGTACGGTCGATCTGGACCTTAATCGGGTCGGTAAAATGGCAAAGACCGATCTTTGGCGAAGGCAAATCCGCAAATTCCATGATAAGGCCATCCGACTCCAAATCATAATTTTTGCCATGCTGTTTGGCAGCAGACAGAAATTTTTGCAGATAAAGATCCAACTCAGGATCGACGGAGTAGGTCTTCACCTCATCCTCATCCCCACCGCATGAAAAGAAGAGGCAGGGGAACAAAAAATAAAAAAGCGAACGATGTATTTTCATTTTCTTGCCTAACTAATAGGCGCAAATATAAGTAGAATAGAAGAAACGCACAAAAACTCAGGAGGGATCATCGGAATCTGAGAGGGAGACACCTCTCAGGCCTTGCTAAGAAGTTGTTTAATTTCCATTCTAGATATAGCCTCATTCTTTGGAAAATAACACAGATGCAATTCACACAAACTCACCAATACACTTTGCCCAATATTCCAACAACCTCTTACAGATGACTTTACTTCCATTGCATACAAAATATTTCAAATGCGACATTTTGTCAGTCGACTACTCTTTAATTCTGCCAATATAGAGTTTTTTTTGAGATGGAACACTATTTGACATACATTACTATGGAGTAATGATACTTCCTATAATCAATAAAAAACAACAAAATGAGCAACGAAAACAACAACAACGAGAAACGCATTCTGTGGACTGCTGGCATTTTAGCGGTATTTGGGTGCCTTGCTCCCATTATATTCTCAAGATCCGCAATTTGCAGTGCTATAAATTTCAGCGAAACAGGTCAAATCGGAGATACAATTGGAGGAACAATGACTCCTATTGTTTCTTTGGCTGCCGTTATATTAACATACCTTGCCTTTCGTAAGCAAGTCGAAGCAAACAAAATACAAACCGACCAATTTAATAAAACATTAGACACAAAGAAAGAAGATGAAAATAAGAAATTAAAAAACACCATAGAACTTTATTCGTTTGACATTGATAATACCATCAAAGATATAGAAAATAGAATAAAAATCATAGATGAATTCATCCCAACGAATCTCTATGGAGAAGAGCCCATTAAAGAAATTTCTTCAACTTGCTTAAACCGATATAACACTATCGACAGAAGTCAACTATACCAATCCTTCAAAGTTTTCATCAAAGATGGGAATAAAGAAGATTTATTTAGGAAAACTTTTTCTCGATTAGATTACTATAACGAAGCAGTGATAGAGTTTAAAGATTTAAGAGGTAAGAACAACAACGACAACAAGAAGACATTAGACAAAATTTTTTCAGATTTTGAACTTTTCATTAAAGAACCAATGACCCAAAAAGAATATGACAAATTCATTACAGCAGCACTCCCTGTCCAAGGAATCCTAAAAATAGAAAACTTAGAAAAAGCTTTAACTGAATATATAAAAGATAAATCTTCAATTAAAGACACAACGGAACGAATGATTCGAAATATAGAAATTCTAAAAGCCAGAAATAAAATGTTTAATAATGAACTTATAGAACTAAAGGCTAGATGGGAAATGGTCGAACATGATCTTGATCAAATATCCATAGTATTACATAAAAATCTTAATGTTTAGCCACACTACACCCCTTAACAAAATATAGGACGATACTAGGGTCTAGTCAGGCCTATAGAACACGACCAAACAACTAGAGCACATTTTATGTTATTTAACATAATTTTTCAACTTTTTTATCGTAACTTTGCGGAGTAAAAACGCAAGGGTGTCAAAGAATCGCGATTTCCGATGCATCGGGAGAAGACAGGGGGCTTTTACATTTTGTTTTCTTGGTTGGAATTTTAAGAATTGATTCCGTACAACAAGGCTCGGCAGAGAGTCATTAAGAAGGTAAAATTCAGTCTTAGAAAGACTTACAAAGCAAAAGAGAGTATTCGTGCGATAAAGGACACCTAATTCATCAACAAACGTTTTCACGGACATCGTCTGGCGAGGCGACCCCTTCGTGGAAACCGAATTTCTTATTATTAAAGTATGACATTTCAAGAATTAGGATTAAAAGAAGAGATCCTGAAGGGCATCGAAGAGTTAGGCTTTGTTGAGCCCATGCCCATCCAAGAAAAAGTAACGCCTTTCCTTTTAGGCGAAGACAAATCTGACCTCGTTGCTTTAGCCCAGACTGGAACTGGAAAAACAGCAGGCTTCGGCCTTCCTTTGTTGCAACTTATCGACAGTTCCATCAACACCATCCAAGCGTTGGTCCTTTCTCCTACCAGAGAGCTCTGCATGCAGATTGCCAACGACTTGAAAAACTATTCCAAATATATCCACGGATTCAAGGTCGTGCCTGTATATGGTGGTGAAAGCATTGTCCGCCAATACAAGCAGTTGGACACGCCGCCTCAAATCTTGGTGGCTACCCCTGGTCGTCTCATCGACCTTATCGAACGTAAAAAGGTAGATCTCTCCACCATCAAGTACTTGGTACTCGACGAGGCAGACGAGATGCTCAACATGGGATTCCAAGAGGACATTGAGCGCATCTTGGAAGAGACGCCAGAAGAGAGACGTACGCTCCTCTTCTCTGCCACCATGCCAAACGAGATCGCCAACATCGCAAAAAAATACCTGAAGAACAGTGTGGAGATTGCCATCGGAAAGAAGAACTCCGGTTCGGACAACGTTAGGCACATCTACTACATGGTTCCCGCAAAATATCGTTACGAAGCACTCAAACGTGTGGTCGATGTCAACCCTGACATCTACGGTATCATCTTCTGCCGCACAAGGCAAGAGACTAAAGACATCGCAGACAAGTTGATGCAGGACGGCTACAATGCCGACGCACTCCACGGCGACCTCTCCCAAGTGCAACGTGACACGGTGATGCAGAAATTCCGTATCAAGAACCTTCAACTCCTCGTGGCTACCGACGTGGCTGCCAGAGGTTTGGACGTAAGCGACTTGACCCACGTCATCAACTACAACTTGCCAGACGACATCGAGAGCTACACGCACCGAAGCGGTCGTACGGGTCGTGCGAACAAGTCGGGTATCTCCATCTCCATCGTCCACTCCAAAGAGGCTGGACGAATCCGCAGCATCGAAAAGATCATCAACAAGAAATTCGAACGCGGCGTTGTCCCTACCGGATTGGAGGTCTGCAAGAGCCAACTCTTCTCCCTCATCAACCGTCTCAAGAACGCCGAGGTGGACGAGCAACAGATCGAGCCATACCTTCCTATGGTTATGCAGGAATTGGAGGAGATGGACCGCGAACAAATCATCAAGAACTTCGTCTCTTTGGAATTCAACCGATTCCTCAACTACTATAAAGATGCCGACGACATCAACGTGGAAATCGGTTCGAAAGAAAAAAAGAAGAGAGGCAACCGAGAGATGGTACGTTTGAAAATCAACCTCGGACAACGAGACGGATTCACTCCTAAACGTGTCTTGGGCATCATCAACGACACAACGGGCGACAAGGACATCGACGTGCGCGACATCGAGATTACCCCTCGCTACTCCTTCTTCGACGTAGATAGCGCCGACGTACAACGCATGATGCAAGCATTCTCCATCCACGAGAACGAAGGCATCACCCTTGCAGAGGCCAAGGAAAGCCGTTCACGCAGCTTCGACAGAGGCGGCAAAGAAAGCGGCAGAAACCGCTCCGAACGCCGTCGCGACAGAGAGAGAGACAGAGGCCGTAACAGAGATCGTGGCCGAGACAGAGATTTCGATCAACAAAGAAGGGAAGAACGCGACGAATGGTTCGCACGTTGCAACAAAAAAGTCGCTGACAACGAGTGGAAACACTCTCGCGAAGAGAATGCCTTCAGCAAAAAATCGAAAAAGAGAAACAAAGATAGCTTCAGCCGTCACAAATAAGGCAGGCTAACCCAAAACCGAGGCGGAGATGTAGAAGAATACTCTTCCACGCTCCGCCTCTCTTCACTTTACGAATATGGCAGACACCTATCTAACCATCAATAAAATTTCCGAAGGACTATACAAGGAGAAGGGAAGCAAATTCCTCTCTTTCGCCATTCCCGTACGAACCGTAGAGGAGATAAAAGCCATTATCGAAGAGAAGAGAAAACAATTCCACGATGCACGCCACGTCTGCTTTGCCTACATATTAGGCCCCGAAGGGAAAGAGTTCAGAGCCAACGACGACGGAGAGCCATCCGGAACGGCGGGCCGCCCCATGCTGGGAGTGTTGCAATCCAACAACCTGACAAACACGTTGCTCGTCATCGTCCGCTACTTCGGCGGCACCAAGCTAGGGACTAGCGGACTTATCAACGCCTATAAAGAGAGCGCCAGCGATGCCATCGCGAACAATGAAATCGTAGAAAAGACCATAGACAAGGTATTGACCATCCATTTCGAATACCCTTTCCTCAACGAAATCATGAAAATCGTGAAAGAGGAGGAACCCACCATCCTCAACCAAGCGTTCGATATGGAATGTTCCATGACGCTGAGCATACGCCAACGCGACTACGAACGACTAAAAAACAAGTTGGAGCAAGCCTCCATCAACCTAAAAAGCATTCTCAAGATCGAGGAAGAATAAAAGAGTCCCAACTATCTCCCTATAAATGAAACAGATGATTTTTTATTTCAAAAAATGGCAGAAAAAAGTTTCATTAATCGAGATTTTGGTGTACATTTGCATCCGCAAACGCCACTATGGCTCAGTTGGTAGAGCAACGCATTCGTAATGCGTGGGTCGCCGGTTCGAGTCCGGCTAGTGGCTCGGAAGGCAGTTAGTTTCTAACTGCCTTTTTTTGTTTTCACCCCACCCATCAAGAAAGACCTACGATTATTCCAAAAACATTCATTTCGTTTCCACCTCATTCAATAACAAACTTTCTGCAAATCAAACTCATACGCTGACAAGATTTTATTTTTCAACCATACCAAGTAAAAAAATGTAATTTTTTACCACAAAAACGTATAGAAAAATCAAAAAATATCATAACTTTGTTATGCTCGTTAAAGAAACGAGGGAAAAACAATCAATAACTTAAAAAATTAAAAAAACACAAAATTATGGCAACATTATCTACACAAGACGACATCCGCGCAGCTTTCAAGGCCGGTGAGTCAACAACAGTTATGACTGTTAACACAAACAAAGATAACTTAAACCTTCGCGATACTCCTTCCACTAGCGGCAAAATCTTATTGACATTGCCAAAGGGAACTCAAGTTCACGTTTTCAGCTCACCAGTATCGGTTAGCGGTTGGAAGGCAGTTTATTTTGTCAACGCAGAGAACTTGAAGGTGTTCGGTTTCTGCTCAGTAGATTACTTAGCATAAAAACCAAAAGAGTGTCAATTTTAAATTGCACTCAGGGGCGAAGGAATCGGGAGGTTTCTTCGCCTTTCGCTATTTAACGTGGCATCTCCCTCCTCTAGTGGGTTTCCCCCAAAAGGAATAGGCAGGAGGAGCCCCAAAGCTCCGATTTTCGGATCATCCTATCAAGAAGAAACATACAACATTTCATGAAATAATTTATAAATTCATTCCTATGCATAAAACACGAATACTTGGATGGCTAATTCTTCTTATGGCCGTCCTGTCCTCCTGCGGGGGCGACAACGACATTTCCAACGAGGCAGAATACCTTCAGTACATCAACGAATTCACGGCTGGAACCATCTCCAAGCACTCCTCCGTCATCGTGAAATTGGCCAATCCTTCGGCTAAATTCAATTCGGACAACAAAGAGAAGGCCGTTAAGGGAATCTTCGAATTCTCTCCTAAAATAGAGGGAGAGGCTCGTTGGATCGACCAATACACCATCGAGTTCAAACCAAGCGAACTCTTGAAGAACGGACAAGAATACGTCGCCACCTTCCACTTGTCGGATGTACAAGAGGTGGCCGACAAAAAGAACAAAGACTTCAAATTCCCCTTCAAGGTCATCGAGCAGAGCCTCT